>JALUTE010000386.1 GCA_027058255.1 Methyloligella sp.
TTTCCGGCCACGATCCGGGCGAATCGGAGGCGGCCATTCCGGGTGAGGGATGTCTTCGGGCGCTGATCCGAGGTGCCTCGCAGCGGGCGGGCGATCTCATGTCGCCAGCCAAAAGTTGCATCGACATATGGATCGCAAGCACGCGGCGGCCAGTGTCACGGGCGCGGCTTGCTCACGCGCCGATCAGGCGGGTGCGGATATATTCCAACTGGTCGAGATTGCCATATTTGACGGTGAGCGCACCGCTCTCGCCGGTGCCGGGCTTGATCCTCACCTCGAGGCCCAGAGCCTCGGAAATCTCGCGCTCGAAGGCGCGGGTGTCGGCGTCCTTCTCCTTGCGCTTGCGGGTGGAGGACTTGCCACTGTTGTCCGCGGCCTGGACCAGGGCCTCGATCTCGCGCACGTTCAGCCCCTTGGCGAGAATGGTGCGCGCGAGTCTTTCGGCGTCCTCACGGCCCACCAGCGCACGGGCATGGCCGGCGCTGAGCTCGCCACTGCGCACCAGGTCCTGAACGCTTTCCGGCAGACGCAGAAGACGCAGGGTGTTGGCCAGATGGCTGCGGCTCTTGCCGATCACCTGGGCCAGATCCTCCTGGGTGTAGCCGAAGCGGTCCACCAGCTCGGCATAGCCGCGCGCCTCCTCGATGGCGTTGAGGTCGGTGCGCTGGACGTTCTCGATAATGGCGAGCTCGAGCACCTCCTGATCCGTCAGGTCGCGGATGATGACGGGCAGGGTGTGGAGCCCCGCGCGCTGGGCCGCGCGCCAGCGCCGCTCGCCGGCGACGATCTCATAGCCGGGCCCCTCGCCGCCCGCCGGGCGGACGATGAGCGGTTGCACGAGGCCCTTCTCGCGGATCGAGGCCGCCAGCTCATCGAGCTCGGCCTCGTTGAAGGTGTGGCGCGGGTTGAGATCGCTCGGGCGGACCTGGTCGATGGCCACCACGCGCTGCTCGCCTTCGGCGGGCAGGCGGCCAGCCTCGTTCGCCGGCTCGCCAATCAGGGAGGCGAGGCCGCGGCCAAGGCGTCCCTTTCTCCCGCTATCCTGCTGCGGCTGTGGGCTCGTGCTCATGTCGGTGTCCTCTCGTCCATCCCGCTGCGCTGTCATGCCGCCCGCCACTGGCGCTCGCGCTCGATGATCTCGGTGGCGAGGGCAATATAGGCCTGGCTGCCCGGGCATTTGTGATCGTAAAGCAGAATCGGCTTGCCATGGGACGGGGCCTCGGCGACGCGCACATTGCGCGGGATGATGGTGCCATAGACCTTGTTGCCGAAGAAATTGCGCACCTCGCCCGCCACCTCCTCGGAAAGATTGGTGCGCGGGTCGTGCATGGTCAGCACCACGCCGTGAATCTCGAGGGCCGGATTGAGGGTCGCCCGCACGCCGTCGATGGTCTCGCGAAGCTGGGAGATGCCCTCGAGGGCGAAGAACTCGCACTGGACAGGCACCAGAACCGAATGGGCCGCCACCATGGCGTTCACCGTCAGGGTGTTGAGAGAGGGCGGGCAGTCCACGAGCAGATAGGTGAAGCGCGGCGCCGAGGGGTGGGCGTCCTGGCCCGCGATCAGAGCGTTCACCGCATCGCGCAGCCGGAAATTGCGGTTCTGCTCGGACAGGAGCTCGGTCTCGAGGCCGACGAGATCGGAATTGGCCGGGACCACGAACAGGCTCGGCACCGCCGTGGGGAGCGCCGCCTGCAAAATGGTCGCCCGGCTGGTGAGAACGTCATAGGATGTGATGACGCGGTCATCCTCGGCGATGCCGAGCCCGGTGCTGGCATTGCCCTGGGGGTCGAGGTCGATGATGAGGACCGTCTCACCCACGGCGGCCAGGGCCGTGCCGAGATTGATCGCCGTCGTCGTCTTGCCGACGCCGCCCTTCTGATTGGCGACGGCGAGGACGCGCGGGCCCCTGGTGTCGACTGTCATGCCGCTCGCCTCCTTGTCCGGCGGCGCCCCGGCCGGCCAATGCGCCGGCGGCGGCATTCCGCCCCTTATCTCCGGGCACGCGCGAGCCTTTGCTCAGCGCGCGCCGCGCTTTTCCAAATGCCTGATTACGATGATTCGGCCCTCGCTGTCTGTAAGGCTCGGGCGCGTTTCGCACTGAAATCGCCATGGCCCACGCGCGGCCGCGATCTCGTCGTCCGCCGTGCGGCCCTTGGGGAACAGGCCCATGGTGGTCTCGGAGAAGAAAGGCGCGGCGAGGCCGAGCAGGCGGTCGAGGGGCGCGAGGGCCCGGGCCGTCACCACGGCGAAGGGCGGGAGCGACGCGCTCTCGGCAAGGGCCTCGATGCGGGTCTGGTGAACCTCCACGGGCGCGCCGGTGGCGCGGGCGACCTCGCGGAGAAAGGCGCAGCGGCGGGCGCGGCTCTCCACCAGATGCACGCGGCCCGTGCCGCGCTCGGCCATGAGAATCGCGACGACCAGCCCCGGAAAGCCGGCGCCGGCGCCGAGGTCGAGCCAGGTGGCGTCCACATCGGGCGCGAGGGTGAGAAGCTGGGCGCTGTCGGCGAAATGACGGTGCCAGATCTCGCCCAGAGTCTCGGGCGAGACGAGATTGACGGCCTTCTGCCAGGCGCGGAGTCGCTCGGCGAAAAGTGCGAGTCTTTTCAATGTTTCACGTGAAACGCCGAAGACATCGGCGAAGTCTTCCGGCCCTGCCACGGGACGGGCGAGGGGGGCGGACGGAGTCGTTGGCATGATCGCAGCTCGGGCGGGAGTACGGCGGGGCGGCCTGTTCAGCCGGGCGAGGATGAGAGTGAGAGCCGCCGGGGTGACGCCGTCGATGCGCGCGGCCTGGGCGAGGGTGGCGGGGCGGTGGCGCTCCAGCTTCTGGCGCACCTCGATGGAGAGGCCCGAGAGGGCCGCATAGTCGAAGTCGGGCGGGATGGCGATGCGCTCGTCCCGGCGCAGGGCCGCGATGTCCGCCTCCTGGCGGCGCAGATAGACCGCGTAG
>JALUTE010000387.1 GCA_027058255.1 Methyloligella sp.
GGCTTCGCATGGCGGCGCACAGGTGGTCTCCCTGTTCGAGGGGCGGGACGGGGCGCGCCATGGAGCTGCGGCGGATCGCGAGGGCGTGCCGGCCGCTGTCACGGGAGGGAAAACGGGCGCCGGCGCTTGCGCGGACGATGACAGCGACAAGGATGAGAGCGAGCGCCTCGTCATCGGCCGATCCCTCGACGGGCGCGGCGAGGACGTGGCGCTGACCAAGAGCATTCTGCGGCGCCATTCCGCCGTGCTGGGCGGCACCGGCTCGGGCAAGACGACGCTCGCCCTCTCGATCATCGAGCAGCTTCTGCTGCGCGGCATTCCGGCCGTGCTGATCGACCGCAAGGGCGATTTGTGCTCCTATGCCAATCCCGGCGTCTGGCGGCGGGGCGGCGACAATCCCGAGCGCAAGGGGCTGCGCGAGCAGCTCGGCGATTCCATCGACGTCGCCATCTACACTCCGGGGCGCACATCGGGCCGGCCCATCTCCATCACCCTCCTGCCCAATGGCATCGCCGAGCTGCCGGAGCACGAGCAGACGCTGCTCGCCAATGTTTCGGCGGCGGCGCTTGGCGAGATGCTGCATCTGCGCCATTCCGCGACCCATCAGCGCCAGAGTGGCATTCTCGCGGTCGCGCTCAAGATCCTCGGCACCCGCAGCGTCTCGGAGGTCACGCTCGCCGATCTCATCAGCCTGCTGGAGAGCGAGGAGCCGGAGCTCGTCGAGCTCACCCAGCGCATGGATGGCACGGGCAAGCTGCGCCGCGATCTCGTCGCCCAGATCGATTCGCTCAGGCATCGGAACGCGGCCCTTTTCGAGGGCGGCGGCGAGCCGTTGAGCATGGAGGGGCTCCTGGGGCTCGGGCGCTATGCGCGCCCCGGGCGCACGCGCCTCTCGGTGGTCTATACCGGCTTTCTCGGCGACAACGAGAACGTGCTCTTCTGGGTCGCACAGTTCCTGTCCGAGGCGCTGCGCTTCTGCCAGCGCAATCCGAACGAGTCGCTCCAGGCCGTCATCATGATCGACGAGGCGGACCTCTATATCCCCGCCAATGCCCGCCCCGCCACCGCGGAGCCGTTGCAGAGCCTGCTCAAGCGGGCGCGCTCGGCCGGCATCGGCCTGATGCTGGCGACCCAGAGCCCGGGCGATCTCGACTACAAGTCGCGCGATCAGATCGCCTCCTGGTTCATCGGCCGGGTGCGCGAGGATACGGCGCTGCGCAAGCTCAAGGCGGCGTTCTCGGGCGATAGCGGGCTCGACCCGGCCCTGGTTCTGCCCAAGCAGCAGGTGGGCGAGTTCCACCTCATCCAGGAGGGCACGGTGCTGCCCCTCAAGGCGCGCCATTCGCTCATCCAGGCCGCCCAGGTGCCGTTCGACCGCATCGAGCAGCTCGCCCGCGAGAACGGGGATCGCGAAGCCCGCCAGCTCCGCCTTGCCCTCGAGTGAGTGCGGGCTACAGGCGCCGGCCGGACGGCGGGCGGCGCGCACCGTCGCGTCTCTGGCGTCCCTGGCGCATGGGGGGCATGAGGATTGTCTCGGCGCGGCAGAGCTTGCGCTGCGCCTCGTTCGGGCCGCAGGCGCGCGGCTTGCCGAGGCGCGAGAAGCAAATGCGCACCTCGCGCAGGCGCTTTCTCCTGTTGCAGGAGATCGAGATCATCTCCGGCGTGAGGGCCGGATTGGCGGCGAGAAAGGCCGCCTCCACCTCGCCGGGGCGCACCAGCAGCGGCTTGTCCAGGCGGCGGAAGCGCTCCGGTATCGTGATCTTGGCGAACAGCGTGCGCGAGAGCGCGAAATAGCGCGCGGCATCCAGCCCCGTGCACACGCCATGTTTCTTGTATTCGTGGATGACAAGGCCCGGGCTCGGCATGATGTCCAGCATGCTGTCGATCACCCGCCGCGGCACCCAGGGCCGCCGGCCGATTCGGCAATACTCGGGCCAGCCGCGCTCATATTGCGGCCAGAGCCCGTGCAGCACGAAGGCGAAGGGCCGGGGGCCGTCGCATTGCGGCTCCCGGCGCCGGCGCCGCTCGGGGCTCGCGCAATAGGTCGGCGACCAGGAGAGAACCAGGGTGTAATAGTCGAACACGCCCGGCCGGCCGCCGCGCGCCTCGGCCGGCGAGCCGAGGGAGAACAGCAAGGCGGCGAGCGGGAGGGCGGCGAGCAGGAGGGGGAAGGCGCGCCAGGGAAAGCGCACGGAAAGGCGTGGGGTGGGGCTGCCGGCGGGTATCGGATTGGCGGGTCTCATCTCTGGCCGTTTCCTCCTTTCGCGGTGGTCTGTCTCATGTGCTCAGGCGCGCTGGGCTTGGGCCTCGGCGAGACGGGCGAGAATCCGCACCCAGCTTCGCGCGCCACGGGTAAAGCTCGACAGGTTGTATTTCTCGTTCGGCGAATGGATGCGATCATCGTCGAGGGCGAAGCCAATGAGCAGCGTCTCCATGCCGAGCACGGTCTTGAAGGCTTCGACGATGGGGATCGAGCCGCCGCAGCCCATCATCACGGGGGAGCGGCCCCATTCCGCCTCGAGCGCGGCCGTGGCGGCGCGCATGGAGGCGCTCTCGGTGTCGAAGCCGACGGCGGGGCTGCCTCCCTCGCCCTCGAAGGCGATGGTGCAACCGTCGGGCGCGTGCGCCTGCGCGAAGGCGCGGAATCCGGCGAGCACGCGCTCCGGATCCTGGCCGGGAACGAGCCGGAAGGAGAGCTTGGCGCGGGCCTCGGACGGGATCACGGTCTTGGTGCCCGGCCCCTGATAGCCGCCGCAGATGCCGTTGACCTCGGCCGTCGGCCGCGCCCAGAGCTGCTCCAGCACGCTATAGCCCCGCTCGCCCGCCGGGGCGGAGAGGCCGACATCGGTGAGGAATTCCGCCTCGTCGAAGTCGAGCGCGGCCCATTGGGCCCGCTGGGCCTCGGTCGGGCTTTCCACACCATCATAGAAACCGGGAATCCGCACCCGCCCCGCCTCGTCGTGGAGGGCGGCGAGAATGCGGGCAAGCCCGTGAATGGGGTTGACCGCCGGCCCGCCATACATGCCGGAATGCAGGTCGCGCGCAGGGCCGCGAACCGCGATCTCGCAGAAGGCAAGCCCGCGCAGCATGGTGGTGATGGCGGGGGTGCGGGCATCCCACTGGCCCGTGTCGCAGACCAGCGCAATGTCGGCCTTCAGCAGCTCGCCATGGGCATCGAGAAAGGGGCCGAGCGAGGGGCTGCCCGATTCCTCCTCCCCTTCCAGAAGCACGGTGACGGCGACGGGCGGCCCGCCGGCCGTGCGCGCCCATGCGCGGCACGCCTCGAGAAAGGTCATGAGCTGGCCCTTGTCGTCGGAGGCGCCACGGGCGAGGATGATGGGACCGTGACGAGGGTCCTCACCCATGCGAGGCTCGAAGGGCGGCGTTTTCCACAGCTCCAGCGGATCGGGCGGCTGAACGTCGTAATGGCCGTAAAAGAGGACACGAAGAGGGGCCCCGCCGCCACCGGCGCCCTCCGTGCCAAGGGGCGGCATGTGGCCGACCACCATGGGCTGGCCGGCGGTCTCGTGGAGCTGCGCGTCAAAGCCGATCTCGCGAAGCGCTGCAACGCACCATTCGGCGGCCTTGCGGCAGTCGGCGGCGTGGGCAGGATCGGTGGAGATGCTCGGGATGCGGAGAAGCTCGAACAGGCGGCCGAGCGCTCCATCGCGGTCGGCGTCCAGCGCCTCGAGCACGGCGTTCTCGGAGCCCGTCATCGCTATTTTTTCCTCCATTCGCCCATTACCCGATTGATGCCCGGGCGATTAGCGGTCACAATTGCATCGACGCATTCCGGATGCGCGCCCGATGGCATGAACGGGCTCGGGTCTCGTGACAGCAGGTTCCGACCGGGCGCGGCCCCGTCCGGCGTGTCGGGGCGGGGCCGCATGCGCCCTCAGTGAAAGAGTAGGTTCGGGAAGAATGTCAAGAAGAGAAATCCGGGCCGTCGATCGGATCATCGACCAGTATCTCCTCGATTTCACGGGCGCCGAGCGCCTCAGAAGGGAAGATAGAGCGCGGTTTTTCTCCGCTTTTGCCGTCGAAAGTGTCGTGACACGCTTTGTCAACGAAGCATTCACGAGCGAGGATATTGTGGTCGACGGCATCGACGATACGGGGATAGACGGTATTGCCATCGTCACCAATGGGCGCCTCTTGCGCAAGCCGCAGGACTACCGGCGCATTGCCGCGGAGGGCCGCGGCACGCTCACGCAGATCATCTTCGTTCAGGCGACCATCGACAAGCGGTTCAGCCAGAGCAAGGTGATGAGCTTCGTCAATGGCGTGCGCGATTTCCTGGCACGGGCCCCCCGGCTGCGCCGCAATGACCGGATCGAGCATCACGACGCCATCAAGGCCGCCGTCATCGAGGGGCTGGGCGAGGTGGGCGAAACGGGGCCGGAGGTGCTCCTCTACTATGTCTCGCCGGGGCGATGGGTCGAGCAGCAGAACGCCAAGGCCATCGCCGCCCAGCTGAAGGAGGACATCGCGCGCCAAGGCCTCTATCGCTCCGTTCAATTCGAGTTCATCGACGGGCGCAGCTTCGCGGAGTTCGCCCGCTGCTCGGTCAAGCGCAACAAGGGCGTGGTGCAGAACTTCAAGCTCAATGAGCTCGACACGCTTCCACCCGTCAAGGCGGCCTTCATGGGAGCCGTATTGGCGGACGACCTGATCGAGCTCATCTCGCGGGTCTCCGGCGACGGCGATGTGGACCGGCGGCTCGACCCGACGGTCTTCTCGGACAATGTGCGCAGCTTTCTGGGGCCCCGGCAACCGGATCAACGCCGCCATCGCCGGCACGCTCCAGGGGCCGGACCTCTCGCTCTTCACCGTCATGAACAATGGCATCACGATCGTCTGCCGGGACTGTCAGCCGATCGGGCCGAAACTCGTGCTCTACGACTATCAGGTCGTCAATGGCTGCCAGACCTCGAGCGTGATCTTCGCGCATCGCGACAGGGTGATGGGACGCAACGTGCTCGTGCCCGCGCGCATCGTCGCCTGCGACGATCCGGTGGTGATCAAGAAGATCATCTATGCCAATAACAGCCAGAGCAAGGTCACCGAGGAGCACATGCTCTCTCTCCTGCCCTTCAACAGGCTGCTCGAGTGCTACTATGGCGCCATGCGGCTCGCGGGAGACGGCCCCGCGCTCTATTACGACATCCGCCGTGGCAGCGTGAAATGGGACCGGCACATCGAGGACGGGGACGAGGAGCACGACTGGATCCCGGGCACGGACAACATCGTCACCATCTACGGCCAGCTCAAGGCCTATGCCGCCATGTTCCTCGGCCTGCCACATCACGCGATCGCCGGTGCCGACCGGCTGCGCGCGCGTGTGTCCGACGCCATTTTCAACGATGTGGAGGACGATCTCGAGCCCTATTACAGCGCCGCCTATGCCATGCACCGCTTCTCGGAGCTGGTGAGGGAGGGTGGGCTCGACACGAAATACGTGCCCTTCCGCTTCCACTTCTTGCACCTTTTCGGGCTGCTGCTCCTGTCCCAGTTCTCGGGGCCAATGCGACAGAACCGGGTGAAGATCAGCTTCGCCGCCAATGAGGTCCTTTCCGACAAGGCCGCGATCAAGGTGTGCTTCCAACGTTTTGCGCGCACGATCGACAGCGTGATCGGCACGCTCGAGGGGGCAGGCTACATCAAGAACACCGCCCGCGATGCCGCGTTCACCCGCGCTCTGGAGGCGGCGTGGGAGCGTGGCGAGCCCTGACAACCCCATGCGCCCCGGCGGGCGCGCCAGCGCGGACCGCGCGTGCGCATTAACCATCTTGGCCTTTTCATGTCTTTCCCGCTGCCCCGCCTCGACGCATTTGGCGCATCTCTTGCGCTGTTGGGCCACACAATTCAGCCGCACGCAGCGTGAGTGGCACAACCGGGAAGGGCCAAATGATCGATCATCACCTATCCGCGGCGGTCTCCGGCGCGCCGCTTGCCGCCGCGCGCAAGCCCGAAGGGCCTTTGCGCCGCCTTGCCAGCCTCGTGCGCCAGAGGGGGATTCGCCATGCTCTGGCCCATTGCTGGGCGATCGGGCTGCTACGCGTGCACGAGCGCGTCTTCGACCGAGCCGCCGACGTGCCGGAGGTCGCGGACACCGCCGGTCATGTGCCGCTGGAGGAGCTGAGCATCGCGGCCCCCGCGCGGCCCACCGACGAGGACATTCACTATCTGCCGACGCCGAGGCTGGTGCTCGACTGGGTGTTCCGGCTTCTGCCCGACCATCTTCAGCGCTATGTGTTCGTCGATTATGGCTCGGGCCGCGGCCGGGTGCTGCTTTCGGCGGCCGAACGCCCATTTTCCAAGGTGATCGGCGTCGAGTTTGCCCGGGAGCTCTTCGAGGCGGCGCAGGCCAATATCGCGGCCTTCCCTCCCTCCCGCATCAAGGCCCGGCACGGCATTGCGAACCACTGGGCCGATGCCGCGACCTTTCCGGTGCCCGTCGGCGATGCGGTGCTGTTCTTCTTCAATCCTTTCGAGGCGGATCTGATGGCGCATCTCGCCCGCCGCATCGTGAAGGCGCGCAAGGCGGGGGGCGGCGAGCTGCTTGTGGTCTACGTCAATCCGCGCTACCGCCAGGTCTTCGACGACAACGCCGGTTTCCAGGCGGTTCGGCTGCCCCTCGCGGCGCGGTTGCGTTTCGCCCTGCTCAGCCCCTTCGACGTAGCGATCTACAGGGCCGTTTAGCCCCGGCGACGGCCATGCCGCTTCGCCATCTCGGGCCGGCTCGATGCGCTGTCGCGGAGCGGTTGTAGAAGCGCGCTGATGCAACAGGGAATTTTTACCCCTCACGGCTATGCTGACCGGGTGGGAGAGGGCGATGCGACGTCGCCGCCGTCTTTCTCGACCCGTGTCGAAATGGTCCTCGGGGTTTCCTGCCGTGATTGCGAATCGCGTTTCAGAGCTCATTCTCCGGGTGAGGGAAGTCTTTTCCTATACCGGGCAGAATGTTTCGAGCATCGTTCGGCTGGTGCCCCTCACCGTTGCGTCGAATGTGGTCAACGGCACGCTGTTCGCGCCCATCTACATGCTCAATGGCGGCGGTTCCGACATTCTGTTGTGGCTGGCCAGCATCTATGCCCTGTCGGGCTGGTCGCTCTACCGTTGGCTCCAGGTGCGCGGGCGCATGCGGCCCGGCTCATCGCGCAAGAGCGTGCAGCGGAGCACCCTCGTGGCGGCGCTGATGGCTTTGCCATGGGCCTTTCTGGGGAGCGCCTATCTCGGCCAGGCCACGACCAATGTGCAGATCGTGATCTTCATCCTGTGCGCCGGCATGGCCGCAGGCGGCGCCATCACCCTCTCGGGCGTCGTGCACGCATCCATCGCCTATATCACGGTCATCCTGACGCCGATCGTGTTCTCGCCGCTGCAGGCCGGCTCCGATCTCAACTGGTCGATCTCGCTTTACAGCGCGTTCTACTGGGCGTGTCTCGCCTTGATCGCCCTGGCAGCGGCCCAGTCGGATCAGGAGCGGCGGGCGCGCGAGAAGGAGCTGGAGATCGCCCATGCCCGGGCGCTCCAGGCGGACAAGGCCAAATCCGAGTTCCTGGCCAATATGAGCCACGAGATCCGCACCCCCATGAACGGCGTGATCGGCATGACCGAGCTCCTCCTGGAGGGGCGCCTTTCGCCCTCGCAGCGAGCCTATGCCGAGACCATCAGCCAGTGCGGCACCGCGCTTCTCACGGTCATCAACGACATTCTCGATTTCTCCAAGGTCGAGGCCGGAAAGCTGGAGCTGGAGACGCGCCCGTTCGATCTGCGCAAGACGCTGGAGGACGTGGTCACGCTCGCCGCGGCCGGCGCGCGCGAGAAGGAGGTCGAGCTCGTGTTCCGCTATGGCGAGGGCTTGCCCACGCGGCTCGTCGGCGATGGGGACCGCATCCGCCAGATTGCGAACAATCTGGTCGGCAATGCGGTCAAGTTCACGCTCGACGGCCATGTCCTCGTGGACGTGTCGGGCCAGGAGACGAGCGGTGTCTGGGACATCGCCATCGCCGTGCACGACACCGGGATCGGCATACCCGAGGACAGGCTCGGGAGCATATTCTCCGCCTTCGAGCAGGTGGACGGTGCAAGCAATCGCCGATTCGAGGGAACGGGCCTGGGGCTCGCCATATCCCGGCGGCTCGCCCAGCTCATGGGCGGTGACATCTGCGTGACCTCCAAGCCCGGGAGCGGCTCGCATTTCGTGTTGCGCGTGCCGCTGCCGGAGGACGGATCGGCGCCCATGCGGCGCCCGGCCGAAGCGCACCATGTCGCGGGCAAGCGCATTCTGGTCGTGGACGACCTGGAGATCAACCGGCGGATTCTCGAGGCGCGGTTCCGGTCCTGGGGCGACGAGGTGGCATGTGTCGAGAGCGGGGCCGAGGCGCTCGAGGCCCTCTCGCGCGCCCGCCGCGACGGAGCCCCCTTCGATCTCGTCATCCTCGACTACCAGATGCCCGGCATGAACGGGCTGGAAGTGGCGAAGGCGATTGCGGGCGATGGCGAGCTCGCGGGCATTCCCGTCATTCTGCTCTCCTCCGTGAACAATGCCGCGGAGCGGTCCAGGCTCGCGCGGTTCGGGGTGGCGGACATGCTTCTCAAGCCCGCCCGTACCGAGGTGCTGCTCGATGCGGTGGCGCGGGCGTTGAGCGATGCCGACATGCCGCGCTCGAAGGAAGGCGATCTGCCCTCGCTCGCGGGGCCACACGGCCCGCCTCCTTCCCCCGCCCGGCCCGAGGGTGCGCCGGCGAAGGTGGATATCCTGCTTGCAGAGGACAATCGGACGAACCAGCTCATCATCCGCCACATGCTCAAGAGCCAGAATGCGACCATCCACGTGGCGGAGAACGGACGGGTGGCCATCGCGCGCTATCGGGCGCTCCGGCCCGCCCTCATCTTGATGGACTGGTCCATGCCGGAGATGGATGGTCTGGAGGCCACGCGCGCCATTCGTGCCATCGAGAAGGCGGAAGGGCTGCGCCCCTGTCGGATCATCGCGCTTACGGCCAATGCGCTCGCCGCGGACCGCGACGCCTGTCTCGATGCCGGAATGGATGACTACATCGCCAAGCCGGTGGTCAAGCGGGTGCTGTTGGACAAGATCGCCGAGTGGGCGCCGGCGGCGGCTCATTGCCCGGACAGGGCGGAATGCGCATCGTGCTGAGGGCGAGGGGCGCCGGGCGAGACGGGGCCATGGGG
>JALUTE010000388.1 GCA_027058255.1 Methyloligella sp.
CCAGGCCGCGAGCCTGCGCACCGACGCCGTTTCGCCGGCGATACGCCCCTTGACCTGGGTGCGATCGCCGAGCGCCAGCTCGCCCTTGAAGGTGCCGGTCAGATGCGCCGCCGACCATTGCACGTCCAGCGGGGTGGTGCCGCCCTCGAGCAGGGCACGCGGGCGCGCGAGCACGCTCTTGAAGACAATCTTCTGGCCGCGCCATGCAAGGTCGCCCGCGCCGGTGAGAGGCCGGTCGATATGCTCGAGCCCGAAGGTGACATTCACCTGCTCCAGGGTTTGGCGCGCCCCGGTCTGCGCGTCCGAATAGTGAACCGTGCCTTGCACGATGCGCACATCGCCGAGCCGCACGCCCTTGAGCGCGCCGAGGCCGCGCGCGCGCGCATCTGCATCGGCGGGACGGGCCGCGCGGTCGTCGGGCCCGGGAGCGGTGCCGGCGTTGCGGCGCATGAAGGGTTCGAGCTCGGGCGGCAGCTGCTCCGTGCCGGCGCGGGTCGCTCGCGGCGCGCCGGCGTTCCCATCGGTGTTCCCGCCTGCCTCCTTGCCGGCGAACTCCCAGCTTGCCCGCCCATCGCGCGCGCGTCTCAGGTCGAACACGGGAGAGACCAGCACCAGCCGGTCCACCTGGAGCTCGCGGCGCAGGAGCGGCAGAAGCGGAACCGAGACCTCGAGCGCCGCCATGCGCACAAAGGGCGGGCCCTCCATGCCCGGTGGCGGCGAGAGCGTGACATCGCGAAGGGTGATGCCGATGCGGGGAATGAGCGTGAAGGAGGCTCCCCCGGCAATGACGAGATCGCGGCCCGTCTTGGCCTTGACGAAGGCGATGGCGCGATCGCGCACGAAGTCCGTTGGCACCGCAAGGGCGAGGAACACCCCGCCCGCAATGGCGATGAGAAGGATGGCGAACAGGAAATAGGCGAGTTTTCTCATGAATTCGGTCCCGCTGGAAACTCAGGCGCGCCCGCATGCCGGCGATATGCAGGGAAGAGTCTGGCGCATGCCCGCGCTCATATTATGGCATTTGCGCCGGTGTGGATATCGCGCGCGGGGCCGGTCGTCAGTCGCGCTCTTGGGGGCCGGGGGTGTCGCCCTCTGCTGCCGGCGAGGCGCGCTCGGCGGGCTCGCGCGCAAGGGCCGGTGTCGGCGGGTGCCCGTTTCCGGGACCGGCCTTGGCGCAGGGCGCGTCCGGCGATGGGCGTGTGCGGTGCTCCGCGAGCCCCGCGACCTTGCGCAGGAAGGCCACGCGCATCTTGACATCCGGCGCGATGCTGCAGGTCCCGTGCGAAAGCAGCGAATAGCCATGGCGAAGCAGGAACGGGGTGAGATGACCCGGCGCTCTGAGGGTGATCCAGGAGAAGCCCGCCTTGGCGATGCTGGCCTCGGCGTCCTCCAGCAGCAGGGTGCCGATTCCCGCCCCCTTGTAGAGCGGGTGCACGAACACGTCGCAGATACGTGCCGTCTCACCGCCGTCATCGAGCGGGCACCAGGACGCGCTCCCCACGAGCTGGCGCTCGATCCAGGCAGTGGTGACGTTGTGGCAGGTGAGAATCCGCGAGTATTCCTCGCCATAGATGAGGTTCTGGAAGGCGCTCACCTCACGTTCGGACAAGACGGTGTCAGTCAGACGTCGGATGACCGCATCATGCATATATCGGACATCCGAAAGCATCCCGAACTCGAAGGGGCGCAACCTCACCAGATTTGCCAAGATCTTTTTTGATCTTCTCGACATGTTCTAAAACCGCTCTAAAAAAGAGCGCAGACCACACGGGTACAATATACGAACCGGCGACCGATGCAAGGGATTTGGCGGCGGACGGAGCCGTGAATATTCGCGGCGCCACTGCAACATTTCAAGGCGGAGGGCATGCGCCGCACGACCGTCAGCGCTCGGACACGGGGCCGGCGAGGTCAACGATCTTGCCTTGCAGGCGCATGGCGCTGAGGCCGCGCCGGCGTCAGCGTTCGGCCCCGGTCCGGCATGCCACCCTTCGTCATGCCCGTGCGCGACACGGGCATCCAGGGCCGCAGACACGGGACGGCGAGGGGCCCGTTCGTCTCAAGCGATCACTTAGATCGCACCGCTCACAGGGGACGGAAAACCAACGACGGGACCCGCCCGCCTCGCCGGGCTCACGACCCGCCGGTGGCCTTGCGCCGCTTGGCGAGCCACGCCTTCAGCCAGGCGAAATCCCGGCGGACATTGTCCCAGAGCTGGATCTCCACCCCCTGGCGGGACATGATCACCCATTGCTGGGCGATGGAGAGGATGTTGTTCCACGTCCAGTAGATCACGAGGCCCGCCGGGAAGCTCGCCAGCAGGAAGGTGAACACGATCGGCATCCAGCCGAAGATCTTCTGCTGAATGGGATCGGTCGGCGCCGGGTTGAGCTTCTGCTGCACCCACATGGAGATGCCCATCAGGATGGGCCAGACGCCGATGGCGAGATAGGTCGGCACATCAAAGGGCAGAAGTCCGAACAGGTTGAAGATCGACGTCGGATCGGGCGCGGAGAGATCCTTGATCCAGCCGAAGAACGGCGCATGGCGCATCTCGATGGTGACGAACAGCACCTTGTAGAGGGCGAAAAAGACCGGGATCTGGAGCAGGATCGGCAAACAGCCCGACATGGGGTTCACCTTCTCCTTCTGGTAGAGCTCCATGAGCGCCTGCTGCTGGCGGGCGCGGTCGTCCTTGAAACGCTCGCGAATGCGCTGCATCTCCGGTTGCAGCTTCTTCATCTTGCTCATCGAGACGTAGGACTTGTTGGCGAGCGGGAAGAAGGCGAGCTTGATCAGCACCGTCACGATGAGGATGGAGACGCCGAAATTGCCGAACAGGCGATAGAAGAAGTCGATGACGTAGAAGAGGGGCTTGGTGATGAAATAGAACCAGCCCCAGTCGATGAGAAGATCGAAACGGTCGATGCCAAACCTGTCCGCATAGC
>JALUTE010000389.1 GCA_027058255.1 Methyloligella sp.
CATCGAGCACCACCTCGCCCCGATAGGGTCCATGGGTGGAATCGTAGCGGAAGAGATGGGCGAGGGTGTCCGGCGGCGCGATATCGTTGATCGCCACCACCTCGATATCGCTGCGCCCGCTCTCGGCAATGGCCCTGAGCACGTTGCGCCCGATCCGCCCAAATCCTGAAATTGCGACCCTGACCGCCATGTCCCGTCATCTCCTGAGCTCTTGCCCCCGCAAGGGCGTGTGTGCGAAATCGCAGCCTCTTTGGCGTGGAAGGGGGCGCCTGTCAATGGTAGGGGGGCGCGGGCGGTGTCGCAGGGGCCAGGAGGGCTCGAGCCAACGCCCCCGCAACCGATATGTGGCGCAGGCGCGGCTCCCAGGCGCACGTCTGCCTCGCGATGAAGCCGGCGTCCCTTGCCGTCAGAACAGCTTCATGCCGGGAGGGAGCGGCAGACCGCCGGCGACCTTTTGCATGGCCTCCTGCATGGCCGCCTCCACCTTGGCCTTGGCGCTGGCATGGGCGGCCACCAGCAGGTCCTCGAGGATCTCCACCTCATCGGGTTTCATCAGGCTCGGGTCGATGGAGACGCCCTTGAGCTCGCCCTTGCCGTTGAGGCGCACGGTCACCATGCCACCGCCGGAGGTGCCGGCGATCTCGGTCTGCTCGAGCTCGCTCTGCACCTCGGCCATGCGCGCCTGGAGCTGCTGGGCCTGTTTCATCATCGCCCCGAAATCCTTCAGCGCCATGTTCGCTCTCTCCTTGCTCTCATGCCTCTCACGTGCCCGTCTCGCCTGTCGTCTCGCCCTTCCGGCGCTCCGCATCCTTTGCGCTCTCGCCCGAGGCGGGGGCTTCGCCCCCGCCTTCGCCCGTGTCCCTGCCGGTGCCCGCGTCCGCGCCGGTGGGACGGACCTCCGTGATCTCGGCATCGGGGAAGGTCTCGAGCGCTGCGCGCACCAGCGGATGGTCCTCGATGGCGGCGATCTCGGCAGCCGCCCGCGCCCGCGCCTGCTCCTCCAGGGTCGGCGCGCCCGGCTCGCGCGAAAGCGCCACCATCCAGCGCCGGCCGGTCCAGTCGGAGAGCTTGCGCGAGAGCTCGCCGACGAGATCCGTCGATGCGCCTTCGGTTAGGCTGATCTCCAGATCCCCCGGCCGGAACCGGACGAGCCGGACCTGCGTTTCGAGCGCCACTTTCAGGCGAATGTCGCGCTTCTCGCCCGCGAGCGCCACGAGCTCCTCGAATGACGCGGGCTGTGGGGCCTCAGGCGCCGGGCTGGCCGCGCCAGCTCTGCCGGCTCCGCCCCGGCCGGCCGGGCCATTGTGTGGCGCAGGCGCCGGGCCGGGGGGCGCACCGGGCGCCGGCGCGCCATCGGCGGCGCTGGCCTCG
Organism: Methyloligella sp.; assembly: GCA_027058255.1. GTDB lineage: Bacteria > Pseudomonadota > Alphaproteobacteria > Rhizobiales > JALUTE01 > JALUTE01. The sequence goes on from JALUTE010000389.1 coordinate 1,372, forward strand.
CCTGCAAGAGCGCGGGCGATATCGCCGGGCGTCGGAAGCTCCGCCACATAGGCGAGGCGAATGACCAGCATCTCCGCCGCCGCCAGGCGATTGGGCGCGCCGGCCGCTTCCTCGAGCCCCTTGAGCAGCATCTGCCAGGCGCGCGCGAGGGTGGGCATGGAGAGCGTCTTGCCGAAGGACTCGGCCCGCCGGCGCTCGTCGGCGGCGAGGGCCTCGGTGCCGGTCTGCGCGCCCGCGACCTTGATCCGGGTCACCAGATGCACGGCCTCGGCCATGTCGCGCAGGATCTGCACCGGGTCGGCGCCATCGCCGTGGAGCGCGCCGAGGCGCTCCAGCGCAAGCTTGGCATCGCCTGCGAAAACGGCCTCGAGGAGGTCGAACACCCGCCCGCGATCGGCAAGGCCCAGCATGGCGCGCACGGTCTCGGTGTCGAGCACCGCCTTGCCCTGGCCGCCCGACTGGGCGATGGCCTGGTCGAGGATGGAGAGGCCATCGCGGACCGAGCCCTCGGCGGCGCGGGCGATCAGGCGGAACGCCTCCTCCTCGCCGCGCACCCCCTCCGCCTCGGCAATGCGCTGGAAATGGGCGACGAGGACGTCGGCGTCCACCCGCTTGAGGTCGAAGCGCTGGCAGCGCGAGAGCACTGTCACCGGCACCTTGCGCACCTCGGTGGTGGCGAAGATGAACTTCACATGCTCCGGCGGCTCCTCGAGGGTCTTGAGGAGCGCATTGAACGCCCCCTTGGAGAGCATGTGCACCTCGTCGATGATATAGACCTTCATCCGCGCCGCGATGGGCCGGTAGCGCGCGTTCTCGATCAGCTCGCGGATGTTGTCCACGCCCGTATTGGAGGCCGCGTCCATCTCCAGCACGTCCGGATGGCGCGATTCCATGATCTCGGCACAGTGGACGCCCAGTTCGGGCATGTCGACGGTGGGCCCGCCCTGCGCCTCCGGCGGCGCATCCTTCTTGTCCAGGGGCACGTAGTTGAGCGCGCGGGCGAGGATGCGCGCGGTGGTCGTCTTGCCGACGCCGCGCACGCCGGTGAGCATGTAAGCCTGCGCGATGCGTCCCGAGGCGAACGCATTGCGCAGCGTCGTCACCATGGCCTCCTGGCCGATGAGCTCGGAGAAGGTCTGGGGGCGATATTTGCGTGCGAGCACCACATAGGGCTGGCTGCCGCCATTGCCTCGCGCACCGGCAGGTGCGGCCTTCGTGCCCTTGGCCTTGGCCTTGCCCGCCCGCGCGGCGGCCTTGGCCTTGGCGCCTTTGGGCTTGGCGGCGTCTGCCTTGGACTTGCTCATGTCTGGAGATGCTGGCTCTAGCGTCGGCACGCCGAGATTGCGCGCGCCATGGCGCACATGCCACCCGGCACGGGACTGGAGGCGCCGGAAACGGGGCGCTCGGGTGGGAGGCTGGACGACAACCCGTGTCGAACTCGTTAGGGCTGCTTCCTTCCGGACCTGACCCGGTTGGCGAGGGACCCGTCCGCCGCCAACCTCCCGACCCCTAACTTAGCCCATGGCGCGCCGACGTCAATCACAACGCACAGGGACCGCCAT
>JALUTE010000390.1 GCA_027058255.1 Methyloligella sp.
CATCCTTCAGGGCAATTTCCAGATCACCACCTTCGCGGGGACCGGCGACACGCTGCGCAACATGTTCGGCGCCGCGCTCATGGGGATCGGCGGCGTCATGGCGCTGGGTTGCACCATCGGCCAGGCGATCACCGGCTTCTCGACTCTCGCCTTCGGCTCGATGATCAGCTTCGCCTTCATCGTCATTGGCGGCGTTATCGGGATGAAGACGCTGGAGCGCATCCTGCTGGCGGAGGCGTGAGGTCACCCCCCTCCCGGAAAATGGACCGCTCTTCCATGCCTCCCGACCTGGATTGACATTCGGGACTGGCTTTCTTAGCTAAGAAGCATAGCTAAGGAGGCCTGCGAATGCCCACATTCACGATTCACGAGGCGAAGACCAATCTGTCCAAGTTGATTGCGCGGGCGCGTGCCGGGGAGGACATCGTGATTGCCCGGGGGAAGCAGCCTGTCGTGCGGTTGCAGCCGCTCGAGGAGCAGAAGCCCCGACGGGTCTTCGGCGCCCTGAAAGGAAAGCTCAGCGTTCCCGATACGTTTTTCGAGCCCCTGCCGGAGGACGAGTTGAAGCGATGGTGGGGTGAGGCGGATTGAGGGCTCTTCTCGATACGCATACGCTCCTCTGGTGGCTCGCCGGTTGCAGGCGGCTGTCGGACAAGGCGATGACCTGCATTTGCGACGAGGAAAACGCGATCCTCGTCAGCGCAGCCTCCGCGTGGGAGATTTCAACCAAGTGGCGGCTCGGCAAATTGCCGCAAGCCGATGGGTTGATCGGCGCGCTCGGCGCGATCTGCCGCTCGCAAAGATTCGAGCCTCTTGCCATCACGCTCGCCCACGCAGAATGCGCCGGGGCGCTGCCCGGCCCGCACAGGGACCCGTTCGATCGCATGCTCGCCGCGCAGGCTCAGATCGAAGCCATTCCGATCATTACCAACGACAGGGCAATCGCGGGGTTCGGCGTGCGCGTTCTCTGGTGAACCGGCCGGGCCGACGGAGGTTCGATGCGTGGCTGGCCTTTCGATTCGGGCCGCGCCTATTCGGCCGCGGCCTGGCGGCTGCGCGCACGCGGGGCGCTGGCCGGTTTGCCCCTCGACGCGGCCTTGCCCCTCTTGGACGACGCCTTGCCCGTCTTGGCCGACGCCTTGCCCGTCCTGGCTGCCGCCTTGCGCAATGAGGCCCGCGACTTGCGCGGCGAGGCCGTCGCCCTGCGCCCGCCTCGCCCCTTGCGGCGGAGCATCCGGGCGAGATAGGCCCCCGTGTGGCTTTCCGCGCACTCGGCCACGGCCTCCGGCGGGCCGGCACAGACGATCCGCCCGCCGCCATCGCCGCCCTCGGGGCCAAGGTCGATGATCCAGTCCGCGGTCTTGATCACGTCGAGATTGTGCTCGATCACCACCACCGTATTGCCCTGCTCGACGAGGGCATGCAGGACATCGAGCAGCTTGGCGACATCGTGAAAGTGCAGGCCCGTCGTGGGCTCGTCGAGGATGTAGAGCGTGCGCCCCGTCGCCCGGCGCGCGAGCTCGCGCGAGAGCTTCACCCGCTGCGCCTCGCCGCCCGAGAGCGTCGTCGCCTGCTGTCCCACATGGATGTAGCCGAGGCCGACCTGTTTCAGGGTCTCCAGCTTGTCGCGGATCGCCGGCACCGCCTTGAAGAAGCCGGCGGCCTCCTCCACCGTCATGTCCAGCACGTCGGCGATGGACTTGCCGCGAAAGGTGACCTCGAGGGTCTCCCGGTTGTATCGGCGCCCCTTGCACTGGTCGCAGGTCACATAGACATCGGGCAGGAAGTGCATCTCGATCTTGATCAGGCCGTCGCCCTTGCAGGCCTCGCAGCGCCCGCCCTTGACGTTGAAGGAGAAACGGCCCGGCCTGTAGCCGCGCGCCCGCGCCTCGGGCAGGTTCGCATACCAGTCGCGAATGGGCGTGAAGGCGCCCGTATAGGTGGCCGGGTTGGAGCGGGGCGTGCGGCCGATGGGCGACTGGTCGATGTCGATGATCTTGTCGAGATATTCCAGGCCCTCGATGCGGTCATGGGCGCCGGGCGTCACCCGCTTGCCCGAGAGGCGCCGGGCCACCGCCTTGTAGATGGTCTCGATGAGCAAGGTGGACTTGCCGCCGCCCGAGACCCCCGTGACGCAGGTGAAGAGGCCGAGGGGAATCTCGGCGGTGACGTTCTGCAGATTGTTGGCGCGCGCCCCGGTGACCCGCAGCACCTGGCCCTTGCGGGGCTTGCGCCGCCGCTTGGGGATCGCGATCTCCCGCTTGCCGGAGAGATACTCCCCGGTCAGGCTCCGGGGCGCCGCCTCGATGTCCTGCGGCCGCCCCTCGGCCACGATCTCGCCACCATGAATGCCGGCGCCGGGGCCGATATCCACCACATGGTCGGCGGCGCGGATCGCCTCCTCGTCATGCTCGACGACGATCACCGTATTGCCGAGATCGCGCAAATGCTCGAGGGTCTTGAGCAGGCGCCTGTTGTCCCGCTGATGCAGGCCGATCGAGGGCTCGTCCAGCACGTAGAGCACGCCGGTGAGGCCGGAGCCGATCTGCGAGGCGAGGCGGATGCGCTGGCTCTCGCCGCCTGAGAGCGTGCCGGATGTGCGCGAGAGGGTGAGATAGTCGAGGCCCACATCGTTGAGAAAGCGCAGCCGCTCGCGAATCTCCTTCAGGATGCGGGCGGCAATCGCGCGTTTTTGCCGATCCAGCTTGCCCTCGAGCTCTGCGAACCAGCGGTCGGCCTCGGCGATGGACATGGCCGAGACCTCGCCGATATGCAGCCCCGCGATCTTGACCGCGAGCGCCTGCGGCTTGAGCCGCCAGCCGCCACAGGCCGCGCAGGGATGATCCGACTGGTAGCGTGAGAGCTCCTCGCGCACCCAGGCGCTTTCCGTCTCCCGCCAGCGCCGCTCGATATTGCGGATCACGCCTTCGAAGGGCCTCTTGGTGCGCCAGCGCCGCTCGCCGTCGTCATAGACGAAGGCGATGGCCTCGCCCCTGGAGCCGAACAGGATGGCCTCGCGCACCGCCTCGGGCAGCTCGGCCCAGGGCGTGCGCATGGAGACGCCATAATGGCGGGCGATCGCCTCGAGGGTCTGTGTGTAATAGGGCGAGGTGTTGCCCGTGCGCGCCCAGGGCAGGATCGCCCCGTCGGCGAGGCTGCGCTCGGGCTCGGGCACCACGAGATCGGGCTCGAAGCGCAGCTCCGTGCCAAGGCCGTCGCATTCCGGGCAGGCGCCATAGGGATTGTTGAAGGAGAAGAGCCGCGGCTCGATCTCCTCGATGGTGAAGCCGCAGACCGGGCAGGCGAAGCGCTCGGAGAAAACGAGCGTCTCGGGCGCGCCCTTCTCGTCCACCGCGTCGGCGAACTCGGCGACGGCGAGCCCGTCCGCCAGCTCCAGCGCCGTCTCCAGGCTGTCGGCGAGGCGCTTCTCGATCCCCGGCCGCACGACGAGCCGGTCCACCACCACGTCGATATCGTGCTTGCGCTTCTTGTCCAGCGCCGGCGCGTCGGGGATCTCGTGGAACGCACCGTCGATCTTGACCCGCTGGAAGCCGCGCTTGAGGAAGCCCGCAAGCTCCTTGCGATACTCGCCCTTGCGACCGCGCACCACCGGCGCCAGCAGATAGAGCCGCGTGCCCTCAGGCAGCGCCATCACCCGGTCCACCATCTGGCTCACGGTCTGCGCCTCGATGGGCTCGCCGGTGGCCGGCGAGTAGGGCACGCCGACGCGGGCGAAGAGGAGGCGCATATAGTCGTAGATTTCCGTCACCGTGCCGACGGTGGAGCGGGGGTTGCGGCTCGTCGTCTTCTGCTCGATGGAGATGGCCGGCGAGAGGCCCTCGATCAGATCCACATCCGGCTTCTGCATCATCTCCAGGAACTGGCGCGCATAGGCGGAGAGGCTTTCCACATAGCGGCGCTGGCCCTCGGCATAGATGGTGTCGAAGGCGAGCGAGGACTTGCCCGAGCCCGAAAGGCCTGTGAAGACGATCAGGGCCTCGCGCGGCAGTGTGAGATCGACTCCCTTGAGATTGTGCTCGCGGGCGCCGCGAATGGTGATGGATTTCTGGGCTGCCATGGCGGCGCATCTTGCCCCCCGCGGCGGGCCGGGGCAAGCGCGCTGTGGAGGACACATGCCGCCATTTGCACAAGCCATTCGAGGCCCATGTGCAGAACTTGCGCTGCCGGCTTGACAGGGAGCCGGGCCTGGGCCATGCGGCGCGAGGGCGCAGCAAGAAGGGCGGGGCGGGATCCATGGGTGAGAGCGGGACGGAGGCACTTCACGCGCGGCTGATCCGCCTGGTGCGGGCCCGCTCCATGATCGAGGGGCGGCAGGTGCGCCTCGCCTCCGGGCGTCTGTCGGATTTCTACGTCAATCTGAAACCGACCATGCTGCATGCCGAGGGCGCGCATCTCATCGCCCGGCTGGTCCTCGACGTGATCGCCGGGGATGCGCCCGCCTTGGTCGGCGGCCTCGAGATGGGGGCGGTGCCGCTGGCTGCTGCCGTGGCCGCCGTGAGCGGCGAGAGCGCACGGCCCATCGACGCCTTTTTCGTGCGCAAGCAGGCCAAGGCGCATGGCACGCAAAGCCTCATCGAGGGCTTGCCCGAAGGCGAGAGCCTCAAGGCCAAGCGGGTGGTGGTGCTCGAGGATGTCACAACCACGGGCGGCTCGGCCCTGAAGGCGGTTGAAATCCTCCGCGCCGAGGGGGCCGACGTGGCGCGGGTGGTGACCATCGTCGACCGCGAGGAAGGCGCGGCGGAGGCGTTCCGCGAGGCCGGCATTCCCTTCACCGCCATCCTCACCCGTCGGCAGTTGCTGGCTGGCGCATGAGCTTCGCCTGCGACCCGCGGCACATGCCCGCTTGTCTCGCCCGGTGAAATCTGGCATTTTGAGCGAATAGGTCAGCGATGCTGTCCTTTGTTGCGGACCGCGCCAAGGCGGCGGCCCGCATTGAGGGGTGGGCGGATGCACCCGTTCTGGCGCCGGATTGCGGTCCCTTCCGGGGCGGCAGGGGCAGGCGTGCGGGGGTTTACGCGCATGGCGGACCACCACCCATGCCGGACGGATGAAGGCCCGGGCTGATCGAGCCCGGCCGCACCGAACGGCGCATCTCCGGCACGGCTTCATTCTCTCATGACCAGCTCCGGTCGCCCGAGAGAGGGAAGGCCGCCCTGCGGGCGGATGTGGGCGGAGGCGGGTGGTTCGAGGACGAGCAAAGGGTGAGGGCGAGGGTGATTTCGAGACCAGGCCATTCCGGCAGCGCTTCCATCTCCGGGCTTCCCCGGGGTCGGGGGCTCTATGATCCATCGAACGAGCACGACGCCTGCGGCATCGGCTTCGTTGCCGATATGAAAAACCGGAAGAGCCACGACATCATCGCCAAGGGTCTGGAGATCCTGCGCAATCTGGAGCATCGCGGCGCGGTCGGCGCGGACCCGAAGGCCGGCGACGGCTGCGGCATCCTGATCCAGATGCCCCATGCCTTCCTCGCTGAGGTCGCCGAGTCCGAGGGCTTCTCCCTGCCCGGGCCGGGCGCCTACGCGGTCGCGCCGGTGTTCCTGCCCAAGGACGAGGGCGCACGGCGGGCGCTGATGGCGCTCATGGACGAGGAGATCCGCGCGCGCGGCCATGACGTGCTCGGCTGGCGCACCGTGCCCGTGGACAATTCCGACCTCGGCTATTCGGTCAAGCCCACCGAGCCGCATATCGAGCAGGTGTTCATCGGCCGGGGGCCCGACTGTGCGAGCGAGGACGCCTTCGAGCTGGAGCTGTTCGTCGTGCGGCGCATGATCGAGCTGCGCATCATGCGCGAGCAGCCCGAGGGCCATGACGTGTTCTACATCCCCTCCATGTCTGCCCGCACGCTCCTCTACAAGGGCATGCTGCTCGCCACCCAGCTCGGCGCCTATTACCGCGACCTCGAGGATGAGCGCATGACCAGCGCGCTCGCCCTGGTGCATCAGCGCTTCTCCACCAACACCTTCCCCACCTGGTCGCTGGCCCAGCCCTTCCGCATGATCTGCCACAATGGCGAGATCAACACGCTTCGCGGCAATCTCAACTGGATGGCGGCCCGCCAGGCCACCATGCGCTCGGACATCATCGGCAAGGATCTCGACAAGCTCTGGCCGCTCATCCCCGAGGGCCAGTCGGATTCGGCCTGTTTCGACAATGCGCTCGAGCTGCTGGTGCGCGGCGGCTACTCCCTCGCCCACGCCATGATGCTGCTCATTCCCGAGGCCTGGGCCGGCAATCCGCTGATGGAGGAGAAGCGGCGCGCCTTCTACGAATATTATGCGGCGCTCATGGAGCCCTGGGACGGGCCGGCCGCGGTCGCCTTCACCGATGGGCGGCAGATCGGCGCCACCCTCGATCGCAATGGCCTCAGGCCCGCGCGCTACTATGTCACCGATGACGGCATGGTGGTGCTCGCCTCGGAGATGGGCGTTCTGCCCTGGCCCGAGGAGAAGATCATCCAGAAGTGGCGCCTGCAGCCGGGCAAGATGCTGCTGATCGACCTGGAGGAAGGCCGCATCATCTCCGATGACGAGATCAAGGCCAAGCTTGCCGACGAGCACCCCTTCCAGCGCTGGCTGGATGCGGGGCAGATCCGCGTGCGCGACCTGCCGGAGGTGACGGGAAGCGCGCCGCGCACCAATGTCAGCCTGCTCGATCGCCAGCAGGCCTTCGGCTACACCCAGGAGAGCCTCAAATTCCTGATGGCGCCCATGGCCCGCGCCGGCCAGGAGCCGGTCGGCTCCATGGGCACCGACACGCCCCTGTCGGCGCTCTCCAACCGCCCGAAGCTGCTGCACACCTATTTCAAGCAGAACTTCGCCCAGGTCACCAACCCGCCCATCGACCCGATCCGCGAGGAGCTGGTGATGTCGCTGGTGACCTTCATCGGCCCGCGGCCCAACCTGCTCGACCATGAGGGGCGGAGCACGGTCAAGCGGCTCGAGGCCTCGCAGCCCATCATCTCCAATGAGGGGCTGGAGAAGATCCGCGCCATCGGCGAGATCGGCGACAACGATTTCCGCACCATCACCCTGGACATCACCTATTCGGCCGCCAAGGGCGCCGAGGGCATGGAGAGCGCGCTCGAGGCACTGTTCGAGAAGGCCGAACGGGCCGTGGCGAACGGCTACAACATCATCATTCTGTCCGACCGCCTCGTGGGGCCGGACCGGATCCCGATTCCGGCCCTGCTCGCCACCTCCGGCGTGCATCACCATCTGATCCGCAAGGGCCTGCGCACCTCGGTCGGCCTGGTGGTGGAGACCGGCGAGGCGCACGAGGTGCACCAGTTCTGCACCCTCGCCGGCTACGGGGCCGAGGCCATCAATCCCTATCTCGCCTTCGAGACCCTGGAGGCGCATGCGCGGGAGGTGGACGAGCAAGCGAGCATCGCGGAGATCCGCAAGCGCTACATCAAGGCGGTGGACAAGGGCATTCTCAAGGTGATGTCCAAGATGGGCATCTCCACCTACCAGTCCTATTGCGGCGCCCAGATCTTCGATGCCGTGGGCCTTGCCTCCGATTTCGTCGAGCGCTATTTCACCGGCACCCACAGCCAGGTCGAGGGCGTCGGGCTCGCCGAGATCGCCGCCGAGACCGCAGAGCGCCACCGCCAGGCCTTCGGCCGCATCCCCGTGCTCGCGCATGCCCTGGATGTGGGCGGCGAGTACGCATACCGCCTGCGGGGCGAGGCGCATATGTGGCGGCCCACCGTGGTGGCCGACCTCCAGCATGCGGTGCGCGGCAATCTGCCGGACAAGTATCGCGATTTCGCTCGCCAGGTGAACGAGCAGAGCGAGCAGCTCATGACCTTGCGCGGGCTCTTCCGTTTGCGCACGGCGCAAGAGATGGGCCGCGAGCCGGTGCCCCTCGACGAGGTGGAGCCGGCCTCCGAGATCGTCAAGCGTTTCTCCACCGGCGCCATGTCCTTCGGCTCCATCTCGCGCGAGGCGCACACCACCCTCGCCATCGCCATGAACCGCATGGGGGCCAAGTCCAACACCGGCGAGGGCGGCGAGGAGCCGGACCGCTTCGAGCCCCTGCCCAATGGCGATTCCATGCGCTCGGCCATCAAGCAGGTGGCCTCGGGCCGGTTCGGCGTCACCACCGAGTATCTCGTCAACTCCGACATGATGCAGATCAAGATGGTGCAGGGCGCCAAGCCGGGCGAGGGCGGGCAGCTTCCGGGCCACAAGGTCGATGCGGTCATTGCCCGGGTGCGCCACTCCACGCCCGGGGTCGGCCTCATCTCGCCGCCGCCCCATCACGACATCTACTCGATCGAGGATCTGGCGCAGCTCATCTTCGATCTGAAGAACACCAATCCCGAGGCCGACGTCTCGGTGAAGCTCGGCGCCGAGGTGGGTGTCGGCACGGTGGCGGCGGGCGTCTCCAAGGCGCGCGCGGACCATGTGACCATCGCCGGCTTCGATGGCGGCACGGGCGCATCGCCCCTCACCTCCATCAAGCATGCCGGCAGCCCCTGGGAGATCGGCCTTGCCGAGACCCAGCAGACCCTGGTGCTCAACCGTTTGCGCGGGCGCATTTGCGTGCAGGTGGATGGCGGCCTGCGCACGGGCCGGGACGTCGTGGTGGGGGCCCTGCTCGGCGCCGACGAGTTCGGCTTCGCCACCGCGCCCCTCATTGCCGCGGGTTGCCTGATGATGCGCAAGTGCCATCTGAACACCTGCCCCGTCGGCATCGCCACCCAGGACCCGGTCCTGCGCGCGCGCTTTCGCGGCAAGCCGGAGCATGTCATCAACTATTTCTTCTTCGTTGCCGAGGAGATGCGCGAGCTGATGGCGGCCATGGGCTTTCGCACGGTCAATGAGATGATCGGGCGCACCGAGTGGCTCGACAAGAGCCGGGCCATCGACCATTGGAAGGCCAAGGGGCTGGATTTCTCGCGCATTTTCGCCAAGCCCGAGGTCCCGGACGATGTCGCCGTCTACAACAGCGAGCGGCAGAACCACAATCTCGACAAGGTGCTGGACCGCAAGCTGATCGAGATGTGCCGGCCTGCCCTCGAGAGCAGGAGCCCGGTCAAGCTCGACCTGCCCATCCGCAACACGGACCGGACCACCGGCGCCATGCTGTCGGGCCGGATTGCGCGCAAATATGGGCACAAG
>JALUTE010000391.1 GCA_027058255.1 Methyloligella sp.
CGGCGGCTCCTTGCCGCGCCCCGCCGGGGCGCGGCAAGGAGCCGCCGGGGCCGACCCTGGGCGTGCCGGGCGGCGTGGACGGTGCGGAAAGCGAGGCGGAGAGCAGCCCGCAGGGCGCCGCACCCAAGGGCACGCTCGGCCTCTTCGCCCATCTTGCGCCCAAGCGGCCCGAGAAGGCCTATCGCGCACCGGGGCTGAAACTGCTCCGCCGGCCGCCTGCCACGCGCTCGGCGCCGGAGGTCTCGCAAGCCGTGCTGCGGGGAAACATGCGGCTTCTCGAGGACGTGCTCAAGGATTTCGGCGTCAAGGGGCGGATCGTCGATGCGCGCCCCGGCCCCGTGGTGACGCTCTACGAGCTGGAGCCGGCGCGGGGCGTCAAGTCCTCCCGGGTGATCGCGCTCGCCGACGACATCGCCCGCTCCATGAGCGCGGTCTCGGCCCGCATCGCGGTCATTCCCGGCAAGAACGCCATCGGCATCGAGCTGCCGAACGTTCAGCGCGAGAGCGTCCATCTGCGTGAGCTTCTGGAGGATGACGGCTTCCGGCGCTCGCCCGCCACCCTGCCCATCGCGCTCGGCAAGACCATATCCGGCGAGCCGGTTCTGGCCGATCTCGCGCGGATGCCGCATCTCCTGGTGGCGGGCACGACGGGGGCGGGCAAGTCGGTCGGCATCAATGCGATGATCCTCTCCCTGCTCTACCGCCTCTCGCCGGAGGCGTGCCGGCTGGTTCTCATCGACCCCAAGATGCTGGAGCTCTCGGTCTATGACGGCATCCCGCATCTTCTCGCGCCCGTGGTGACGGATCCGAAGAAGGCGGTCCATGCCCTCTCCTGGCTGGTCGGGGAGATGGAGGAGCGCTACAAGCGCATGTCCCAGCTCGGCGTGCGCAATATCGAGATCTACAACAACCGGGTGCGCAATGCGCTGGAGCGCGGCGAGGCGCTGACGCGCAAGGTGCAGATCGGCTTCGATCCCGAGACGCGCCAGCCCATCTTCGAGCATCAGAAGATGGCGCTCGAGACCATGCCCTATATCGTCGTGGTGGTGGACGAGCTCGCCGATCTGATGATGGTGGCCGGCAAGGAGATCGAGGCCGCGGTGCAACGACTGGCACAGATGGCGCGGGCGGCCGGCATCCACCTGATCCTCGCCACCCAGCGCCCGAGCGTCGATGTGCTGACCGGCACCATCAAGGCGAATTTCAGCGCCCGGATCGCCTTCCGCACCGCTTCCAAGATCGACAGCCGCACCATATTGGGCGAGCAGGGCGCCGAGCAGCTTCTCGGCAAGGGCGACATGCTCTATGCGGGCTCCACGGGCGGCGTGATGCGCATCCATGGTGCGTTCGTCTCCGACGAGGAGATCGAGCAGGTTGCCGCCTATCTGCGCGCCCAGGGCGGGCCGGGCGAGCTGGTGGACATCACCGCGCCGGGCGATGGCGGCGACGATGGCGAAGGGGCCGGCCAGGGCGCCGGCGAGGCGGATGCAGAGGATGCCACCTATGAGAAGGCGGTCGCCATCGTGCTGCGCGATCGCAAGGCGTCGGTCTCCTACATTCAGCGCCGCCTCTCCATCGGCTACAACCGCGCCGCCAATCTTATCGAGCGCATGGAGGCCGAGGGCATCGTCTCGGGGCCCGATGCCCGCAACAAGCGCGAGATTCTGGTGGAGTGATCGCCGAGGGCCGAAGGATCGCCGCCCGGTCACGGCCTCCGCTCGTCCGGCGGGCGCGGCACGACGCACGTGGAGACCTCGAGAAACCTCTCCTTCACGTCATCACCCGGCTTGACCGGGTGATCCAGGGCAACAAACCCGGAGCTTGCCGTCCTGGATTGCCGGGTCAATACCCGGATCAAGTCCGGGCACAGGTCCGGCAATGACGAGTTTTCGGAGGCGTCCACGTGCCGCAGTGCGCGCAGGACACCGATAGGGGGCGGCGTTAAGCCCCCTCAAGGGGCCTGCTGGGCAGAGTCGCTCGCCCGCATCAGGCGTGGCGGGCGAGCATCAGCTTCTTGAGCTCGGCAATGGCCTTGGCCGGGTTCAGACCCTTGGGACAGGCCTTGGTGCAATTGAGAATCGTGTGGCAGCGGTAGAGGCGGAAGGGGTCCTCGATCCGGTCGAGGCGCTCGCCCGTGGCCTCGTCGCGGCTGTCGAGCACCCAGCGATAGGCCTGCAGGAGAACCGCCGGGCCGAGATAGCGCTCCGCGTTCCACCAGTAGCTCGGGCAGGAGGTGGAGCAGCAGGCGCACAGAATGCATTCATAGAGGCCGTCGAGCTTCTCCCGGTCCTCGCGCGACTGACGCCACTCCTTCTCCGGCGCCACCGTCTCCGTGTGCAGCCAGGGCTGCACGAAGCGGTGCTGGGCATAGAAATGGGTCATGTCCGGCACCAGGTCCTTGACCACCTCCATATGCGGCAGGGGGTAGATGGCGACCGCCCCCGACACCTCGTCGATCCCCTTGAGGCAGGCGAGGGTGTTGGTGCCGTCGATGTTCATGGCACAGGAGCCGCAAATGCCCTCGCGACAGGAGCGGCGGAAGGTGAGGGTGGGGTCGATCTCGTTCTTGATCTTGATCAGGGCATCGAGCACCATCGGCCCGGTTTGCGCCAGGTCGAGGTGATAGGTGTCGAGCCGCGGATTGCCGCCTTGGTCCGGGTCCCAGCGATAGATGCGGAAGGCCTTCGGCCGCTCGCCCTCCGGCGCGTTCCATGTGCGCCCCTTCTTCACCCGAGAGCCCTTCGGCAGCGTGAGTTGGACCATGACAGGTCCCCTGCGAGCGACCGGGGGGGCATGATCCTCGCCGGCCTGGCGGAGGCGGCCCGCCCATGCAGGCCCGCCCCTAATGGGTCTTGTGGCGCCGGAGCTCGCGCACCAGCCTGGCCAGCTTGCCCGCGATCTCCACGCCCGCCTCAACTGAGGCCCTGAG
>JALUTE010000392.1 GCA_027058255.1 Methyloligella sp.
AAATTCTCATCACATTGGGCGCCGTCACCCTGCGGGCGCGCCTCCTCGACACGCCCACGGCAGACCGCATCTGGCAGGCCCTGCCCATTCACGCCTCGGCGCGCACCTGGGGCGAGGAGGTGTGGTTCGAGACACATGTGGAGAGCGGCCTCGAGCCCGATGCCCGCGATGTCGTGACACCCGGCGAAATCGCCTTCTGGCCCGACGGCGACGCCATCGCCCTCGGTTTCGGTCCCACGCCCATCAGCCGCGACGGCGAGATCCGCCTCGCCGGACCGTGCAACATCTGGGCGAAGGCGCTGGACGATGTGCGGTGCCTGGCCGGCGTGCGCCCCGGCACGCCGGTGAGCGTCCAGCGCCTCGATTCGCCGGAAGAGGCGCGCTGATCGCCCGCATGTCGGGTCCCGTCTCTCCGGACCAACCGACCTCCTGTCTCAAAACTGTTCGCGGCTTAACCGCCCTTTAACTCCGATCTGCGGAAATGGCGGCAATGGAACGCGAGGTTCCAGGACCCCGAAGGGCATCTGTCCGGCGTGGGTGAGCCTCAGTGACGTGTGACGCAAGGGTTGGTTACGATGATCAAGATGATACGCAAAGCGGGCGCCATGGCGGGACTCATGGCTCTCTTCGGGATGCTCGCGGGTTTGAACGGGCCGGGACGCGCGCATGCCGCCGATCTGCCCGACTATGTGCCGCCCCCGCCGCCGGCGGCAGCCCCGGTCGGCAATTGCTATGTGCGCGGCGATGTCGGCTACTCCTGGGCCCTGGATCCCAATGCGACCTATGTCGGCAATGCGGTGAACCCGGATGTCTTCAACGCCACCATGGACAATGAGTGGCTGTTCGAGGCCGGCGTCGGCTGTGCTGCCGGATACGGCTTCCGCGGCGAGCTGGTGCTGGGCTACCGCGCCAAGCGCGACTTCCGGGGCGATGTCGATATCGTCATCAACAACGTGCCGGTGGATCCGCCCATCTCCACCTCCATCGCCACCTACACGGCCATGCTGAACGTCTATTACGACTTCGCCACCTATGGCGCCTTCACCCCCTATGTGGGTGCCGGCATCGGGGCCGCCTATCACATCATGGACGATGTCATCATCGACCACCCGGCGAGCCCCAATCCGCAGTTTGGCGACGAGAACCTCTCCCTCGCCTGGTCGCTGATGGCGGGCGTGGCCTACCGCCTGGGGGCGCGCACCACCCTCGACATCGGCTATCGCTACATCAATATGGGCAAGGCCCGCTCGCTTCATGCGGACTCCGCCTTCGCCTGGAACCCGCGCCTCGAGGTGGACGACATCGCCGAGCACGAGTTCAAGATCGGCTTGCGCTATCAATTCGGCGGTGGCTGCTGCGCGGCGGCGCCGGAGCCGCTCAAATAGGCGAGCCATCGAGGCTGCAACGTGCCTCTCGCCGCCCCCTGTCGCCGGACAGGGGGCGGTCTTGCGTTGAGGCCATGGCGCGACGGCGACCCGTGACCTTGAGCGCGCCCGGATTATGCGCGAAAGTGCCGCCAGGGTCCCGAAGCCGTCCCGCCGCAGGGCCCGCATCGACGTCCAATCGGGGAAACGCCATGGCCAAGTCCAAGCCCAAGTCTATGCCCAAGTCCAAGCTCAAGCTCTCGCCCTTCTCGCGCCGCGACATGCTGAAGGCAGGCGGTGCCGCCGCGATGCTCGCCGCCGGTCTTCCCGTGCTGCCCGAGGCGGCATTTGGCCCCGGCTCTGCCCTGGCGAAGGCGGCGAAGAAGGGCACACAGGTGCCCGGCTTCTATCGCTTCTCCCTCGGCGCCTTCGAGATCACCGTGGTAAGCGACGGGAACCTCTTTCTCCCCTCCCGCCTCATGGCCTCCAATGTGCCCGAGGCCGAGCTCAAGGCCTTTCTCAAGGGGAACTATCTGGATGCCGCCCGCCACATGTCCCATCTGAACCTGGCCCTGATCAACACCGGCAAGGCCCTGATCCTGGTCGATACGGGCGCGGGGGCGAATTTCCAGGACACCGCGGGCAAGCTCGTCGACAATCTCGAGGCCGCCGGCCACGCACCGCAGGAGGTGGACAAGGTCATCGTCACCCACGGCCATCCGGACCATGTCTGGGGCATCATCGACGATTTCGAGGAGGCGCCGCGCTTTCCCAACGCCACCTATGTGATCAACAAGGCGGAGTGGGACTTCTGGACCGCCGAGGACACGGCCGACAAGCTCCCCGAAGGGTTCAAGAGCTTCGCATCGGGGGCGCGCCGCAATCTTCTGCCCGTGACGGCCCGCATGCGCCGTGTCGCGCCCGACTACGAGGTCGTTCCCGGCGTGCGCGTCATCGACACGGCGGGGCATACGCCGGGCCATGTCTCCGTCATCGTCGAGTCCGAGGGCGAGCGCCTGCTGATCACGGGCGATGCCGTGAACCATGCCTATATCTCGTTCGAACGCCCCGAGTGGCAGCCGGGCGTCGACATGGACAAGGGCAAGGCCGTGGCGGTGCGCAAGCATCTGCTCGACATGGCGGCCAGCGAGGGGCTTCTCGTTCTCGGCTATCATTTCCCGTTTCCCGGCCTGGGCCATGTCGCACGGTCCGGCGCGGCCTGGCGCTGGGTGCCCGCCCTGTGGCAGTGGGAGCTCTAGCGCATCGACGCATAGGAAACTTGCGCCTAACTCCCCGTCATCACCCGGCTTGATCGGGGGATCCAGGGCAACAAACTCGGAGCTTGCCGCCCTGGATTGCCGCGTCACGCGCGGCAATGACGTGAATCTTGTGTTTGCGTCTGTGCACTAGGCAGCATCTGGCGAGGTGGTTGACGCATCGCGCGCCATTGCGGACGGATGACCCATCGCCGGTCCGTGCGCGGCGCTCGCGGACCGGGGAGCGCGAGACCCTTGTCCCATGGCGGCGAAGGTGTGATATAGGGCGCTGGCGCGCCGGGGTGGGC
>JALUTE010000393.1 GCA_027058255.1 Methyloligella sp.
TGCGCGAGCGGCAGGCTGTCACGCTGCCGGCCGCGGCACGGGAAGCGGCACCGCGGCCGGCAGCGTGACAGCCTGCCGCTCGCGCATGGGGGCGGGCTTGGGCGTGGATGGGCGCGCGCGCCCCTCCCCCGCGGCCTCGCGCATGGCCTGCGCGCGGAGCGCCGCCTCGCGCTCGCGCAGTGTCGGGCCCCAATGGGCCGCAATGGCGATCCAGCGCCCGGCCTCGGTCTCGAAACCGGCAATGTCGATCGCATTGGCGAGGGCGTGCTCGCTCAGCCGTCCCGTCGCCGCGCCATTGCGGCGCCGGCAGGCATAGGAGGCCACATTGCGCAGAGCGGTGATCGGCGCGCCGAGCAGCTTGCGCGCCATGGGTTGTATGCGCTCATCCATCCACGCGGCGAGGGTGGCCACCATGGCGCAATTGACAGTGGCGGGCGGCAAGATGCGCACCTCGGGCGCCGTGCCGATGGCATTGAGGCGCACTGGCGCGGGCGTGCCGCAGGGCCCCTTGCGCATGGGGCGAGCGAAGGCCCAGCGCGCGGCAATGCCGGCGAGACGGGCGGTGCAGGCGGCGCGGGCGCGGGCGATGGCCTCGCGGCTCCAGCTTGTCGGCGGCGCTGACGCAATCGGATCTCGGCCGGCAGGCGATGGCACGGTGCGCGGATCGGGCACGGGCAAGGGTGGCAAAGGCGCACGCGCGCTGCGCGGATCGGGCATGGGAAGGGGCGGCCGGCGTGCATCGCCCACGGCTGGCGCAGCACCGCCATCGGTCGCATGGGCGCCCGGCGCCGCCAACGGCCCCATGGCGGCCAGCATGAGAGCGGTCAAGCCGGCCCGCCATGGGAAACCGCGACCGCGGCGATGATGTCCTTCCATGGTTCGATTGTCCGGCCTATGTGCGATAAGCGATTCTCCACCGCGTCCCGGCGCCGATCTTGCCCGGGATGGGACACGCGATCAATCGGGGCCTGGCAGATGGGGGCAGGATGAGCAGGACGGAAGCGGCAGGCGTGCGTTGCGAGAAGGTGGGGGCAGCGGGGGAGATCACCCTCGATCGGCCGGAGCGCCTGCACGTGACCTCGGACGCCATGCGCGATGCCATGTTCGCGGCCTATGAGCGCTGGGCATCCGACCCCGAGGTCTATGCCATCCTCATCGCCTCGTCCGGCGGCCCGGCCTTCTCGGCCGGCGGCGACCTCCTGGAGCTCACGCGGGATGCGCGCTCCGATCCCGCCCGCGCGCGGGCCTCCCTGGCGCGCGAGTACAGCCACAACTGGCGCATCGACCGCCTGCCCAAACCGCATGTGGCGCTCATCGACGGGCTGGTGATGGGAAGCGGCGTCGGCTTCACCGTGCATGGCACGCACCGGGTCGCGGGCGAGGCCTACGCCTTCGCCATGCCCGAGGTGGGCGTCGGCTTCTTTCCCGACGTCGGCGCCACCCATATCCTCTCGCACCTGCCCGGCGAGGTCGGCACCTATCTCGCCCTCACGGGCCGGCGGGTGGGGCGCGCGGACGCCTATCATCTGGGGCTCGTGACCCATTGCATCGACGCGGCGCATTTCGACACCATCCGCCGCTTCCTCGAGCGCGCCGAGCCGGTCGATGCCGGCCTCGACGCCTTGCACCGTGATCCCGGGCCGCCGCCCCTCGACGCGCATCGGGAGTCCATCGCGCGGGCCTTCTCGGCCGATACGGTGGAGGGGATTCTCGCGCGCCTGCGGGCCGAGCGGGGACGGGATGCGGACTGGGCGCGTGCGGTCGCGGCCGAGATCGAGACCAAGGCGCCGGTGAGCCTCAAGGTCGCGCTCCGGCAGATGCGGGAGGGCCGGCACCTCGACCTCAGGCAAGCGCTCATGCTCGAGTACCGGCTCGGATGGCGCATGATCATCCGCCATGACCTGCACGAGGGGGTGCGGGCGCTCCTCATCGACAAGGATGGCGCACCGCAATGGGACCCGGCCAGCCTCGCGGAGGTGTCGGACGGCCTGCTGGACAGCCTGTTCGCACCGCTCGCCGAGGGCGACGAGCTGGCCCTGGCGCCATTCCGCCTGCCCGAAGCGCCCGGGGCGTGAGCCGCGCACATGGAGGCGCAACCGGCGTCGAGACGCCGCCCTGCACCTAGGGGGCACGGCGGAATTCTCGGCGCCTGTGTCATGCGTGCAACATGCACACAGCTCTCGCATAGGTTGTGCTCAGCGGGTTGTGGATACTCTCACAGGTGAGGGGAGCATCCGGCCGCACAGGCGCGAACCTGCTGTTTTTACACGTTTTTCCACGGATTGTCCTGACCTCGGGGGCCCGGCACGTCCCGTCGCTGGAGCCGGCTCGGCCGTTTGAGCATCCCGCATGCACGCCCATGTGGACGAAGCACGCGTATAGGTTGCATTGCTTGTCTTTCATATATTAACACGGGTATCGAGTCTGGCGCGGGGTTATCTGCCGGATGGAAGGGGATCATCGATGGCCCGGGCAATCCCGGGCAGGGAGCATCGGCCGGTCTGGACGTGCTCGCCCCCCCACCGGAGAGGTGTTTCAGCGTTTTTTCGTTCAGCCGCGCTCGTCGGACCCCGTAACGGCGTCCTGCGGGTCGGATGGCCTTTGGTCGCCTCGGGGATAGATCGAAGCACGATCGTCAAGAGGGAAAGTCCGGTGATGATGCGAAAAAACGGTGGGCAATGCGAGCGACTCAACAAAGAGCGCACGCGCGGTGAATGGACGAAGAGCGGCTCCCGGGACGGATGGCGGCATGTGAGCACGGCAGCACTCATGGCGGCCATGCTCACCGTGACGTCGCCTCCGGGCGCCTCCGCGCAGGTCGTGTGCGACACCACGGCGGCCGGCGAGAGCGGCGCGGGCGCCACGGCAACCGGCAGCGCCAACAATGCAGCCTGCGGCCCCAACGCCAATGCCTCGGGCACGGAT
>JALUTE010000394.1 GCA_027058255.1 Methyloligella sp.
CGCGCGAGGGCGAGGTGCTGCCCTGGCGCCGGCCGGCTGCGGTGCGCGCGCCGCGGCCCGCGCCGGCCCGCCTCGAGCGCGCCGTTCTGCGCGCGCCAGCCCCGCGCCCGGCGCGACCGCCCGTCCTCTCTGTCTCGGCGGCGGTCGCGCCGCCCCCCGCGCCGCGTCCCGCCCCGGCCCTGCGCGGCTCCACCGGCCCCTTCCATGTGCAGATCGGAGCCTTTCTCTCGGAGCGCGATGCGCGTCTGCGCCTCAATGAGGTGCGTGGCAAGGCCGCCGGCCTGCTCGCCGACCATCCGCCCGTCACCACCATGTTCCAGCCGCGCGCCGACCGGGTCTATTACCGCGCCCGTTTCGCCGGGTTCGACAAGACCAAGGCCCGATCCACCTGCGCGCGCCTCAAGCGCCAGCGCATCGCCTGCATCGTCATGCGCGCAAACTGAGGCCGCCATATCAATCGCCGCCGAGCAGGACGTCCTTGGCCTGGTTGATCTTGGCGGCAAGATACGTGGAGCCGCCCTGGTCCGGGTGCACCTTCTTCATGAGCTGGCGGTGCGCGCGATGGATGGCCTCGGGGCTCGCGCCCGGCTCGAGGCCGAGAATGCGATACGCCTCCTCGCGGGTCATGGGACCCCCGCTCTCGCCGGATGGCGCATCGCCGCCGGCCATGGCCTCGCGCCAATCGGGCTGCGTGCGATCCAGATAGGCCTCGATGAGCTGGGCCGCCTTGGGATCCTCGGCCAGGCACTCGCCGCGAAGGGCGATGAGCTCGCCGAGGGAGAGGTCGGAGAGCATGCGGCCGGCGAAACGGCCCTCGAGCACACGCCCCGCCATCTCCCCGCTGTCATGGTCGAGGATCATCTCGACCCTGTCCGTGCGCACCGAGGACGTCCGGCCCGGGGTCTTGTCGGTTCGCCCCATGGGGAAGGGAAAGCCGAAGCCCCCGCTGCGCCAGAGCAGCGAGAGGCCGAGGGCACCGAGTGGCGCGGCCGCGGCGAAGCGACCGGTCACGGTGAGCAGGAAGGCAAGGGCCAGGAGCGCACCGCCAGCGATCTTGCGCAGCGTGCGCGCCAGATCCACGGGATTGGCCCGGGCGATGCCGCGCATGGCGTAGAGGACGAGGGCGAGAGCCGCAAGGCCGATGAGAAAATAGGCCATGGCATGCCCTATTCGAGCTGCTCGAGAAGGAGGCGTGCCTCACCCGAGACCGAGGTCTTCCCCAAATCGGCGAGTGCCTTGAGGCCCCCTGTGGCATAGGTGGCGACGGCCTTCAGAAGTGCGCGAAGCTGGGATGCCGCCCCGGCGTCGAAGCGGCAATAGGCGCCATGGGTGAGCCGCGCGATCTCGCGAAAGGCGATCTCGGCCGCCGGGTCGTGCCCCTCCTGAAACAGGAAGACGCGCACGCCCAACAGGCCGAGCTTGCCGGCGCTGTCGGCGAGGGCGTCGACGTTCTCCTCCATGCAGTCGCCCACATAGACCATGGCGTCCACCCGGCCCCGCTCCGCCTCCCGGCGCGCATGGGCGAGCACCTTGCCGATCTGGGTGAAGCCGCCGCGGCAGGCGACCTGGGTCATGAGGCGCGCGAGCGCGTCCGGGTTGGAGACCCATTTGCTGGCCCTGCACTCGCCCATGCCGCGGAAATAGACGAGCTGCACATCCAGGCCGCCCACCTCCTCCACCGCATGGAACATGTCCGCCTGCATGGCGAGCGCCATGTCCCATGTGGGCTGGCGGCTCATGGTCGCGTCCATGGCGAAGATCAGCCGGCCGCGGCGGGCACCGGCCGGTCCCTTGGGCGTCATGGTCCGCACCTGTTGCAAGAAGGCCGCCACCTCCGCATCGCTCGATGGCGCGGCTTGCGGCTGGCCTGCGCCGGGCTTTGCCGGCGGCTTGCGGCTGTCGCGTCCCATCTTCGAATCCTCGATCATTGCGTGCCTGCGCACCATGCGCCCGCCCTGCCCCGTCCTGCTGCCTCGAACATGGTCCCTCGCGGGCGCGAGGGCAAGCGGGGCCGGCCGGCTCAAGGCTGCCCGCCGCCCTCGCCTTGCCCATCCTCCCCATCGCCGTCGGCATCGGAGGTGAGCGAGAGCAGCGCCACGTTCCCACCGGTTGCCGTGATGTCGGTCGTGCGCGTGCGCTCCACCGCGTAGCGCAGCAGCGTATGGGGCCCGCCGGCCTTCGGTCCCGTTCCCGAGAGCCCCTCGCCCCCGAAGGGCTGGACGCCGACGACGGCGCCGATCTGATCGCGATTGACATAGAGATTGCCCACCCGCACCCGTTCGGCCACGAAATCGGCCGTCGCGCGAATGCGGCTGTGGAGCGCCAGGGTGAGGCCATAGCCGGTGCCGTTGATGGCCTCGCAGACCGCGTCCAGCCAGTCGCGCGCGAACCGTACCACATGCAGGATGGGGCCGAACACCTCGCGCTCCAACACGCCGATGTCGTCGATCTCGAAGGCCGCCGGGGTCACATAGGTGCCCTGGCGGCAGTCGGGCGGCAGGGGCAGATCGACGAGGAGGCGGGCCTGGCTCTCCATCCGGTGCTTGTGGGCGTTGAGGGCATCCTCGGCGGCGAGGTCGATCACCGGGCCCACATCGGTGGCATAGTCCATGGGATCGCCGATCACGAGGCATTCCATGGCGCCGGTGAGCATGGCGATCACGCGCTCGGCAATATCGTTCTGCAGGAAGAGCACGCGCAGGGCCGAGCAGCGCTGCCCGGCGCTGTCGAAGGCGGAGCGCACCGCATCGCGCACCACGTGCTCCGGCAGGGCGGAGCTGTCCACGATCATGGCGTTGATGCCGCCGGTCTCGGCGATGAAGGGAATGATCGGCCCCTCGCGCGCCGCGAGCGCACGGGCGATGATCGCCGCCGTGTCGGTGCCCCCGGTGAAGGCGATGCCGGAGACGCGCGGGTCCGCCACGAGGCGCGCCCCGACGGTCTCGCCCGCGCCGGGGAGGAGATGCAGGACATCGCCCGGCACGCCCGCCTGGTGCATGAGGCGCACCGCGCAATAGGCGGTAAGCGGGGTTTGCTCGGCAGGCTTGGCGACGACTGCATTGCCCGCCGCCAGCGCCGCGGCCACCTGGCCGGTGAAGATGGCGAGGGGAAAGTTCCAGGGGGAGATGCAGGCGAAGGTGCCTCGGCCATGCAGGGAGAGGAGATTCTCCTCGCCCGTCGGGCCCTTGAGGGCGATCGGCCCGGCGAACAGCCGGCGGGCCTCGGCCGCATAGTAGCGCAGGAAGTCCGCCGCCTCGCGCACCTCGGCAAGCGCATTGTCCAGGGTCTTTCCCGCCTCGCGCACCATGAGCGCCATGAGATGGGCGCGCTCTCGCTCGATGAGATCGGCCGCCCTGTCGAGAATTTCCGCCCGGGCCGGGCCGCCCATCCGGTCCCAGGCCGGCCCCGCGCCGGTGGCGGCATCGAGGGCGGCATCCATATGCTCCGGCCTCGCGGTGGTGCAGGTGCCAACCCGAACGCGCCTGTCGTGGGTCGCGTGCACCGCCCAATCGGGCTCGCCGGTATGGGCCTCGCCCTTGACGATGGGCCCGGCAGCGGCGGCGAGGCTGAGGGCGCTCTCCATGGCCGCGACCAGCGGCGCGCGCTGGGCCGCATCCCACAATGCGATGCCGAGGCTGTTGCGCCGCTCGGCCCCGTAGAGGTCGGGCGGGCGCGGGATGTCGGGATGCGGGCCGGGACCCAGGGCCTCGGCGCGCTCGAAGGGGTCGCGAATGATCTCGGCCACCGGCGCCTCGTCGTCGGCGAGGCGGCGCACGAAGGAGGTGTTGGCGCCATTCTCGAGCAGGCGGCGGACGAGATAGGACAACAGGTCGTCATGCCCGCCCACGGGTGCGTAGATCCGGCAGGGCCGACCAAAGCCGGATGGCCCGATCACCTCTTCATAGAGGGCCTGCCCCATGCCGTGCAGGCGTTGGAACTCATACGCTCGGTCGCCCGCCATGGTGGCGACGGCGGCCACGGTGTGGGCATTGTGGGTCGCAAACTGGGGGTAGAAGAGATCCGGCTCCGACAGAACAAAACGCGCGCAGGCGAGATAGGCCACGTCCGTGTTCACCTTGCGCGTGAAGACCGGGTAATCCACGAGGCCCGCCATCTGGGCGGCTTTGATCTCGGCGTCCCAATAGGCGCCTTTCACCAGACGCAGCGGAATGCGCCGTCGCGCCTGGCGCGCCACATCGGCAAGCCAGCGCAGAACCGCCATGGCCCGCTTGCCATAGGCCTGGACGGCGAGGCCGAAACCGGGCCAGCCGGCAAGCGCAGGGTCGGCGAGCACATCGGCGAAGATCTGCAAGGTGAGATCGAGCCGGTCCTGCTCCTCGGCGTCGATGGTGAGGGAGAGCCCCGCCTCATGCGCCGCGCGGGCGAGCTCCAGCACGCGCCCCGCCACCTCGCGGCGCGCCCGCGCGGCCTGTGACGGCTCGAAGCGGGGATGCAGTGCCGAGAGCTTCACGGAGATGCCGGGCCGCGCCATGAGCGTGCGAAAGCCCTCGCCCTCGGCGGCGCCCGCCGCGCCGCCGGCGGCCCGCACGGCGGCCATGTAACGCGCGAAATAGCGTTCGGCGTCCCGGGCCGTGCGCGCCGCCTCGCCGAGCATGTCGTAGGAGAGCAGGTAGCCGGCCTCCTGCCAGGGCTTGGCCCGCTCCAGCGCCTCGGGCATGGTGCGGCCCAGGACGAACTGGTCCCCGAGGATCCGCATGGCGCGGCGCAGGGCCTCGCGGATGACGGGCTCTCCGCTGCGCGCCACCAGCCGTTTCACGAGGGCGCCTGCGCCCGCGCCTTCCGCCTTGGCCAGGGAGATGACCCGGCCCGTCAGCATCAGGCCCCAGGTGGAGGCATTGACGAAGAGGCTGTCCGAGGCCCCGAGATGGCGCTCCCAGTCGCCTTCGGCGATCTTCTCGGCAATCAGCCTGTCCGCCGTCTCGGCGTCGGGCACGCGCAGGAGGGCCTCGGCGAGGCACATGAGGATCACCCCCTCCTCGCTGGTCAGCCCATATTCGTGCATCAGGGCGTCGATGCCGCCGAAGCGGCGCCGGCCTGCCCGCGCCGCATGGGTGAGGCGCCGGGCGAGAACCTCGATCCGGCGGCGCTCCTCGGAGGTGAAATGGGCGCTCTCGATGAACGCACCCACGAGCCGCGCCTCGTCCGCCAGGCAATCCTGGGCGATGGCGTGGCGCGGCGGCAGGCGGGCGAGGGTCTCCCCCTCGCCGATCACGGTGTCGTTCATGTCGTCCCTCCCCGCTTTCGCGCCCCCATATTAGCAGAAGGTCTCGCCTTGGCGAGGCGGCCGTGGCGGTGGAAGCGGGTGGCCGTGCTTGCTATGGTCGCTGCGCCTGCGGGCAGCCGATCGGGTTGGTTTTCGAGAACAAGGAGGCATTCGGGCGACGGCAATGGGCGCAGTGACGGCAAGGATCGAGACCGTGCGCACGGTGGACGAGCTGCGTGCCCAGGTGGCGGCCTGGCGCCGCCAGGGGCTGCGCATCGCCCTGGTTCCGACCATGGGCGCGCTTCACGAGGGCCATCTCTCTCTGGTGGAGCTCGCACTCGGCGCGGCGGATCGAGTGGTGGTCTCGATTTTCGTCAACCCGACCCAGTTCGGGCCGGAGGAGGATTTCGCAACCTATCCACGCAGCGAGGCGCAGGACCGGGCCAAGCTCGCCGCCCTCGGCGCGCATCTCGTCTTCGCTCCGGGCGAGGAGGAGATGTTCGCGCCCGACTTCTCCACCGAGGTCTTCGTGGCCGGCGTCTCGGAGGGTCTGTGCGGCGCCTCGCGCCCGCACTTCTTCGCCGGCGTTGCCACCATCGTCGCCAAGCTGCTCAACCAGTGCCAGCCGGACATCGCCGTGTTCGGCGAGAAGGACTATCAGCAGCTCCTGGTCATTCGCCGCATGGTGCGCGATCTCGACATGCCCGTCGACATTCTCGCAGCGCCCATTGTGCGCGACAGCGACGGCCTCGCCCTTTCCTCGCGCAACGCCTATCTCTCGGCGGCCGAGCGGCAGATCGCCCCCCTTCTCCATCGGGCCATCGCCGACATGGCGCAGGATGTGGCGGAGGGCCGGCCCATGAGCGAGGCGCTGGAGGCCGCCCGCCGGCGCCTTGAAGGGGCGGGGTTCGAGGTGGACTATCTCGAGATCCGCGGTGCGGCGGACCTCGTCCCCTTCGAGGGCGAGCAGCCGGACCGGCCCGCGCGCGTCTTCGCGGCGGCCTGGCTCGGGCGCACGCGCCTCATCGACAATGTGCCGGTGCCCACCACCGGCACTGAGAGCGAAGGCGCGGCATAGCCGCCCCGATCCCGCCGCGCCCGCTCGCACGCCCACCCGCCTCGCCGAGAACAACGCACGCGCCATGGCCCAACACGTTCTCGCCACCGGCCAGACCGCCTGCTTCGATGCCCTTGGCCGCGCGATCCCCTGTGGAGGCACCGGGCAGGATGGTGCGCACCGCACGGGCCTGCGGCCCGAAGGCGCGCGCTTTTCGCCCGACGGCGCCGTGGTGGTCGATCGCCTGACGGGGCTCGCCTGGAGCCGGAATGCCAATCCCGGAGACTTTCCGCTGACCTGGGAGGAGGCATTGGCGCTGGTCGAGACCATGAATCGCGAGCGGGCGCATGGCCATGACGACTGGCGCCTGCCGAACCGGATCGAGCTTGCGAGCCTCATCGACTTTGGCGCGGCGCGGCCGGCCCTGCCCGCCGATGCGCCCTTCGAGAAGCTGGAGCAGACCTGGTACTGGACATCCACCACGGCCGCCATCAGCCCGGCGCATGCCTGGTATGTGGAGATGAGCGGCGGGCGGATGTTCTTCGGGCGCAAGAGCCAGTTCTTCCTCGCCTGGCCGGTGCGGGGGCCGGGATGCGGCGTGCTGCGGGCGAGCGGCCAGACGGACTGCTTCGACAGTGCGGGCGTGCGCATCCCCTGCGCCGGCACCGGCCAGGACGGGGAGACCCGCATCGGCGCGGCCTGGCCGGAACCGCGCTTCGAGATGGCGGGCGACGGGGTGCGCGACCGGTTGACGGGCCTCGTCTGGCGCCGGGCGAGCCGGCTGACCGGGGCGCCCGTGGACTGGGAGGGTGCGCTTCAGGCCGTGGCCGCCCTCGAAGCGCGCGAGGGGGGAGGCTGGCGGCTTCCCAACATCAACGAGCTCGAGTCCCTCGTCGACTGCGCCCGGCACGGCCCGGCCCTGCCGGCGGGGCACCCGTTCGTGGACCTGACCGATGTCTACTGGTCCTCGACCACCAGCGCCTATGAGCCCGGCTGGTCCTTCGCGCTCTATCTGAACAAGGGCGCCATCGGCGTCGGCCACAAGCGCGCCGCGAGCTTCGACGTCTGGCCCGTGCGCGGCTGAACCGGACGCAGGGCAAGGCCCTTCCAGGCATGCGACGGGCGCCCCTCGCGAGGAGGGCGCCCGCCCTTTTTCGATGCGATCCGGCCGCGTTCAATGCCATCCGGCCCGTGTCGGCGTCACGCCTCCACGACGAACTGGCCCATCATGCCCGCATCCTCATGCTCGAGAATGTGGCAGTGATACATGTAGGGGTTCTCGGGGTCGGCATAGTCCTCGAAGCGCGCGATCACCCGCACCCGCTCGCCGGGCCCCACCAGAACCGTATCCTTGAGCCCGGCCTCGGCCGCACCCGCGGGCCGGCCGTTGCGGTCGAGAATGCGGAACTGGATGTCATGGATGTGGAAGGGGTGCGCCATGGGCGAGTCGTTCTCGATCTGCCAGATCTCGGTCGCGCCCAGCTTCACCCGCTCGTCGATCCGCTTCATGTCCATGGTCCGGCCATTGATGGTGAAGCCGCCACCACCGAACATCATCATGGGCCCCATCTGCATGCTCATGACGAAGCGGCGCGTGCGATCCGCCCTGGCCGGGTCGAGCCTGGGAAGCGCCGCGAGGCGCGCCGGCAGCGCGGGCGACGGGTCGGGCCTTTCCGCGGGCTCCAGCCGCAGCACGCGGAAGCGGCGGCCGTCGTCGCTCATCATGCCCATCATGCGCCGGCCCATGCCCCCCATCATGCCCATGCCGCCGCCCATCATGCCGCCGCCCATGCCCATGCCGGCAAGGCTGTCATAGGGGAAGGTGACGAGCTCGGCCGGGCCGCCGCCGCGCATATCGACGACGATCTCGATGCGCTCGCCGGGCGAGACGACGGCGCGCGTCGCGCTGACAGGTGCGGGCAGCAGGCTGCCATCGCCGGCGACGATGTGGAAGGGCCGGTTGTCCGCAAAACCGAGCTTGTAGATTCGCGCATTCGAGCCATTGAGGATGCGCAGCCGAACGCGCTCGGTGCGGGCCTGGAAGACCGGCGCCACAGCGCCGTTCACCAGCAGCACGTCGCCCTTCATGCCCATCATCCGGTCGTGCATGGACGACATGTATTGCAGGGCGCCGTCATAGCCGAAGCGCTTGTCCTGCAATACGATGGGGAGATCGTCGACCCCGTAGGTCGCGGGAAGCGCGACCGCGCCGGTGCTCTCATCCTCCACATAGATGGCGCCCGCCATGCCGAGATAGGCATGCAGGCCCGTCTTGTGCAGCAGATGCGGGTGATACCAGAACATGCCTGCCTTCTGCTTGACCTCGAAGCGCGGCAGCCAGGTGGCGCCCGGCGCGATGACCTGATGCGGGCCGCCATCGGCAATGGCGGGCACGTGCAGCCCGTGCCAATGGATGGTCGTCGGCTCGCCAATGCCATTGGCGACGCGCAGCTCCACCGTCTCGCCATTCCTCAGCTTGAGGGTGGGGCCGAGATAGGGGCCGTTGATGCCGAGGGTCGGCGTCTCGCGCCCATCGAGAAAGCGCGACCGCCCCCGCTGGAGGGCAAGGTCGAAAATGCGCACGCCGTTCTCCACCCGTCCCGTCTCCAGCGGCGGGATCGGCAAGGGCTGTGCGTCGCCCGACCACGCCCCGGCCGCGCTCGCCTGCGGGGCGAAGGGCGTGCGCAAATAGGATGGCAGCGCCAGGCCCGCCCCGGCGACCAGCCCGCCGGCCGCCAGCCCCTTGAGCACTGTGCGTCGCGTGGTCATGTCGTCGCCTCCTTCAAGGTTCTCAGACGCTCCTCATATTCCCGGGCGTCGATCTCGCCGCGGGCGAAGCGC
>JALUTE010000395.1 GCA_027058255.1 Methyloligella sp.
GTGCGCGGGGCGGGGAGCGCGCCAGGCAGGGCGCGGACCCCGGCCGGACCGTCAGGTGCCCGGCGGCTCTTCCGTTTGGCGTGCCGGCGGCGTGCCCAGGGCGGGCGGGATGTCCCTCGGCGCCTGCTCGAGCACGCTGGCGAGGCGCTGGCGGGCCTCCTCCGCCTCGCGCTGGCGCGCCCACATGCGCGCGTAGAGGCCGCCCTCGGCGATGAGGGCGCCATGGGTGCCCTGCTCGACGACGCGCCCCTGGTCGAGCACGACGATATTGTCCGCATGCACGATGGTGGACAGGCGGTGCGCAATCACCAGCGTGGTGCGCTCGCGCGCGATGCGATCGAGGGCGGCCTGGATCTCCTGCTCCGTGTGGCTGTCCAGGGCCGAGGTCGCCTCGTCCAGCATCAGGATGGGCGGGCCCTTGAGGATGGTGCGCGCAATGGCGACCCGCTGCTTCTCGCCGCCCGAGAGCTTGAGGCCCCGCTCGCCCACCTGGGTCTCGTAGCCCTGGGGCAGCCCCTGGATGAAGCTGTCGATCTGCGCAAGCCGGGCGGCCTCGATCACCTCCTCGCGGCTGGCGTCCGGCCGGCCGTAGAGGATGTTGTAGTAGATGGTGTCGTTGAAGAGCACCGTATCCTGGGGCACGACGCCGATGGCGGCGCGCAGGCTCGCCTGGGTCACCGTGCGAATGTCCTGTCCGTCGATGACGATCCGCCCCTCGGTCACGTCGTAGAAGCGGAAGAGCAGGCGGGAGATGGTGGACTTGCCCGCGCCCGAGGGGCCGACAATGGCCACCATGTGCCCCGGCGGCACCTCGAAGGTCACGTCGCTGAGGATGATCCGGTCCCTGTCATAGGCGAAGCTGACATGCTCGAAGCGCACATGCCCCTCGCGAACCTCGAGGGGCTTGGCATCGGGCGCGTCCACGATTTCCGGCGCCGCGCCCATCAGGGCGAACAGGGCCTCGAGATCAACGAGCCCCTGCTTGATCTCCCGATAGACCATGCCCATGAAGTTGAGCGGCATGTAGAACTGGATGAGAAGGGCGTTGATCATCACGAAATCGCCGACCGTGAAGCGGCCGGAGACCACGCCCCGCGCGGCGAGCAGCATGCACGCCGTCAGGCCGATGGCGAGAATGAGCGCCTGGCCCGCATTGAGGATGCCGAGGGAGGTATAGGTCTTGATGGCCGCCTGCTCGTAACGGGCCA
The DNA here is from genome assembly GCA_027058255.1 of Methyloligella sp. GTDB lineage: Bacteria > Pseudomonadota > Alphaproteobacteria > Rhizobiales > JALUTE01 > JALUTE01. Next base: position 1,209 of record JALUTE010000395.1, read on the forward strand.
TGGAGGCGTCGAACCGGCGCGCCTCGAGCTCCTCGTTTCCGAAATATTTGACCGTCTCGTAGTTGAGCAGGCTGTCGACCGCCTTGGCGTTGGCCTCGTTGTCGGACTCGTTCAGCTCGCGCCGGATGTGCAGGCGCCACTCGCTGGCCTGGAAGGTGAACCAGATGTAGACAACCACCGTGACGAGGACGATGGCGACGAAATCGAGGCCGAAATAGCTGGCGAGCAGCCCGGCCACCAGGATGAGCTCGAGGCTGGTCGGGATGGAGTTGAGCACGCCCATGCGGATGATGAGCTCCACCGCGTGGATGCCGCGCTCGAGCACGCGGCTGAGGGCACCGGTGCGCCGCTCCAGATGGAAGCGCAGGGAAAGGCGATGCAGATGCCGGAAGGCGCGGGTGGTGAGGGCGCGCACGGCGTTCTGCCCGACCTTGGTGAAGAGCACGTCCCGGAGCTGGTTGAAGGCGACCATCAGCACCCGGCCCGCGCCATAGGCGAGAATGAGCGCGATCGGGACCAGCGTCAGCGCGCCGGCACTCGCCTCGCCGCCCGTGAGCCAGTCGACGGCCGCCTTGTAGGCAATCGGCACCAGCACGGTGATGACCTTGGCGAGCACCAGGGAGACGAAGGCGAGAATGACCCGCAGCCTGAGGTCGGGCCGCCCCGCGGGCCAGACATAGGGCAGCAGGTCCCTCAGCACGTCCCAATGCGCGGCGCGGCCCGAAGCCGGGTCGGCGCCGGGCGCTCGGGTCCCGTCGGAGGGGGGCGCTCGTCTGTTGAATCGCATGAGCATGGTGCCGGGTCAGGCGCGAGCCGGGAGGGGGAGCGATGCGGCCCGAGAGCCTGTCATAGCAGCGAGCGAAAGATTCGACCTCTTCGGCCTCGGACAAACCGATGTCGGATCCCCGCCCACCATCCGTCACCCACCACCCATCTGCAAGAGAAGATCCTTGGCCTTGCAGGGATCAAAGCCCCCTCGCGCCCGGCAGACGGATGCGGTCGCGCGGGTAGATGAGGTCAGGGTCCTTGATCACGCGCGGATTGGCGCGCACGATGCGCATATAGCGCGAGCCGCGCCCATAGGTGCGTCGCGAGATCGCCCAGAGCGTATCGCCGCGCCGAATCCTGTACCAGCGGTCGCGCTCTGCCCAAGACCAGTGGCGCCGGTACCGTCCGTGCCGACGCGCAGCCCGGCTGCGCGCGGCAAGGCCCAGCGCCATGCGCCGTTTGCGTGCCCGGGCGCGCCAGCCCGCAACGCGCCTCGCCCGCTTATGCCTGGCGATGCGCGCGCGCTTTCGCGCCAGCCGCGCAGCGCGGACCCGCGCCCGCTTGCGCTGATAGCTGCGCTTGCGTGCGATGCGCTTGCGGATGCGGGCCGACCTTTGCGGGCGCGCACCCGGCTCGGACGCCTTCGCGCCTGCAGCAACCTTTTCCGCGCTCGCCTCCGCGCTCTCGCCGCGTGCCGCGGGGCCGGCTGCACGGCCCGGCGTGGCCGCACCGCCGCTCGCGACGGCCGCCGAGCCCGCCCTTGCCGGCGGCGCCGGCCGCATGGGCGGCGCGGCCGGAGCAGCCGGAGACGTCTCCGCCTCGCTTCCGGAGAAAATGCGTGCCAGCCCCTCGCGAGCCTTGCGTGCCAGCGCCCCGGCCTTGGAGAGAAGGCCCGCCTCCTCC
>JALUTE010000396.1 GCA_027058255.1 Methyloligella sp.
GCCATCTCGCGCGCCCGCATGCTCGCCTTCGAGAGCGAGGACGCGGTGCGGGTGCACGGGCTTTATTATCCCCCCGCGAGCGCAAGCCATGACGGCCCGGCCGGCGCCGCGCCGCCCGCCATTCTCAAGGTGCATGGCGGGCCCACCGGAATGGCCGGGCGCGGCTACGATCCGAGGATCCAGTTCTGGACCAGCCGGGGCTTTGCCGTCTTCGACATCGACTACAGGGGAAGCGCCGGCTATGGCCGCGCCTTCCGCGAGGCGCTCGATGGCGGCTGGGGCGAGCGCGACGTCGCGGACCTTCTGGCGGGCGCCCGCTTTCTCGCCCGCGAGGGGCTGGCGGACCCGGCGCGGCTGGTGCTCACCGGCGGCAGCGCCGGCGGCTACACGGTCCTCATGGCGCTTGCCCGCGCCAAGCCCGGCACCTTTGCTGCGGCCAGCGTCGCCTACCCGGTCACCGATCTCGGCCAGCTCCTCGCCATCACCCACAAATTCGAGGCGGGCTACCTCTTCGCCCTCACCGGCACGACCCCGGACAACTGGCGCGAGACTTTCGCGACGCGCTCGCCGCTCCGTCTCGCCGACCTCATCGCCACGCCGCTCATCATCTTCCAGGGCCTCGATGACAAGGTCGTGCCGCCCGCCCAGTCCGAGGCCATGGCGGAGCGGCTTCGCGAGCAGGGCGTGCGGGTGGAGCTCGTCACCTTCCCTGGCGAGGGGCATGGCTTTCGCCGCGCCGAGACCATCGCCGCCATGCTCGCCCGCGAAGAGGCCTTCCTCAGAGAAAGCCTCGCCCTTGCGACGCCCGGATGAGCGCATGCGGGGCTCTCCGAAGCGCCGGGCGGCCAACCGCCCGGTGCGGCCATGGGCCGTCAGGCGGCCTTCTGCACCTGCTCGAGCATCATGGCGAGGCGCTCGGAGACCGTGCGGGCGACGGCGGCGGCCACCTTCGGGTCATGCTGCACCAGGGTCAGGAACACGTCACGGTCGATCTCCAGCGCCTCGACCCGGCCGATGGCCCGCACCGTGGCCGTGCGCGGCACGGTGGCAAGCAGCGCGATCTCGCCCACCAGCTCATCCTTGCCCGAGCGCGTGATGTGGACCTCGCGGGCCGTGCCCGCCTCGCGCAATATGTCCACCTCGCCCGAGAGGATCACATAGGCCCGGTCGCCGGCCTCGCCCTGATGGGCCATCACCTCGCCATCCTCGAACACGACGCGGCGTGAGCCGAAGGCGAGAAGTTTCAGATTGGCCGGACCGATGTCGCGGAAGAGCGGCAGGCGGGCAAGCACGCGCGCCTCGCTGGCGATCTCGGTCGGCACCTCTTCGCCTTCGCCCTCCGCCGCCGCGCCGGCCATGGGCGCGACCACCTCCTCGCGATGCTCGGCGATCCGTTTCTCGATCCGCCCGTCACGCAGCACGAGCACCTCGTCGAAGTCCGATATGTTGGGCACCTCGCTCTCGATCCAGACGAGCGTAAGGTCGGGCAGCAGCTCCAGCACATGGCGGCGAATGCGCTCGCGCGTCTCCCGGTCCAGCGCGTTGAGCGCGTCATTGACCACCAGGATGTCGGGACGCTTGACCAGGCTGCGTGCGAGCAGCAGGCACTGGCGCGCCGAGACGGGCAGGGCCTGACCGCCTATGCCGGCCTTGATGTTCATCGCCAGGCACAGCACGTCGTGATAGAGGCCGAGCCCGTCCAGCTCCTCGCGAATGAGCGCATTGATCCGCGCCTCCGCATTCGCGCGCTGAAGGGCAAGGCGGCCCATGAGGAGATTGGCGCGCAAGGTAATGCGATCGTTCCAGGCGTTCTCGTCGAACGTGGCGATGGCGGACCGGAGTGTGTCGGGCAGGCGCTGGTGGAAAAGCCGCCGGGCCTCGAGAATGCGCGCCTGCAGCGCCTCGTCGAGATGCGCGAGGCGGTGACGCTCGACCACGAGCTGGCAGGCGAGGGAGACGAGCCTCGCGCGCTCCCTGTTGCCGAGTGGCTGCAGCCCGTCGCGCCCCGCCTCGGCCGGGCCCGCCTTCTTGACGATGGCGCGCAACGCCTCGAGCCGCGCCGGATCGACGAAGCTGAACCGCTCCGTCAGATTCGGGTCCACATCCGGATCGCCGAAGATGTCCACGAGCTGGCGGGCCAGGATGAGGCCGACGGCTTGCAGCGGCTCGTCGACCCCGGCCTCGCGAAGCACCGAGCGGACGAACTTGTTCTCGCCGAACGCCTCGACGTCGAAACGCTCGTCCAGCGGCTCGCCGAACAGGATGTTGGCGGCGACCGACAGATTGGCGTTGTATTGCTCGAAGTCGAAGGGATGGACGAGCTCGCCGAGCGCCGCCTCGCCCGCAATGCGCGCCATGACGCGCCGCCTCGCCGCCACCAGACGCTCGCGCAGCTCCGAGCCCTCGGCCAGGGGCAGAACCGTGTTGAGCGCGCGCTGAAAGACCGTGTCCTCGATCTCCACCGCGCGCATCACGCGGGCGAGCCAGGCCTTCAGCTCCGCCTCGTCTGCAACGCCCGCCAGCGTGAAGTCGGTCCAGCTCTGGCGGGCGTCGTAGAGGCAGTTGCCCGAGGCCCGCGCTTCCTCCAGATCATATTCGCCCCCGGCGTTTTCCGGCGGCACCCGGCGCTTCAGGCCATAGGTGGCATTGTAGCCCACCGTGCCGTCGAACACGTAGGAATCGACGCCGACATAGGCGATGCGCGCGCCGAGAACGGCGGGCCCGTATTGGGCGAGCGGCTTGCCGCCGATCCGCACCTCGCCCTCCTTGAGGCGGATGAGGCCGGTGACCGCATGGGCGAGCCGGTCGCGCCCGGCCGCCGCGGCGACAACGGCGAGCCGCCCGCCGGGGCGCACCTGGAACGAGACCCGGTCGAGG
>JALUTE010000397.1 GCA_027058255.1 Methyloligella sp.
GTCCAAGGCAGGCGCTCGATCAGGCCGGTCTGCTCCCGCGTCTTGGCCCGAAGCGTCTCGACCTCGGCGCGCATCGCGATCTCGGATTCGAAGGCCGGTTGATGCAGGCCGCGCCGGCCCCGCGCCTGATGCGCGGTGAGCGCGGCCTTGAGCCGCTGGATTTCCGCCTGCTGCTGCGCGTGGATGGCCTTCGCCTCGGCGAGCGCCCTCTCCTGGGCATTGGCGGAGCGGCCGAGGCGCGCGATTTCCTCGTCCCGCGCCTCGAGCAATTGGCGCGCCTCGCGCAAGCGCGCCTCCACCTTGGGCAGACGGTCGCTCAGCGTCTGCTCGAGCACGCGCCGCGCGTTCTGGTTCTCCTCGAGATCGGACTGAAGGCGGACCACCTCCTCCTGAAGGCGGCCGATATTGGCGTCGCGCCGGTTGAGCTCGATGAGCTGGCGGGCGGCGTTCAGCTTGGCCTCGTCCACCGCCTTCTGGAGCTGATGCACCTTGATGGCGTACTGGGCTCGGAGCTGGTCGCGATCGGCGTTGATCTCCGCCTCGGTCAGCGGCAGGGCGTTGCGCAGGCGCTCGGTGGTGAGCTTGACCGCCCGCGCCCAGAAGGCAGGTGCGATGAAGAGGGCGAGCAAGCTCGCAAGAAGGAAGCCCAAGACGACCAGCATGACCGACTGGATCATTGTTCCGGGCCCCTAGCCTTGATATCTCGCCACCCGGCGATCTTCCATCTCGCGAAACCGCCGCGCGTTCGCGTCGGGCGTGTCCGCATTCGAGCGATACACGAAGACGGCCGCCCGGAAAAGGCTTTCCGGGCAAACAGTGCGAGCCGCCCCGCGTCCGGGGCCTAGAACGGGTTCCATGTCGGCCGGCGCGTATATTTGAGATAGCCGACATTGGCGCCGAGCCGCAGCCCGACCCCCGAGCGGATCGGCGCGAGCACGATGTCGTCGCGCTGCTGGAACGTGATGCCCACGCCGCCGACCACATAGGCCGAGCCGTCGATGCCGCCGAAGCGTTGATAGATATCCGTCGGGCGCCTGAGATTGTACACCAGGATCATCGTCTTGCTTCCCTCGGCGCCGAAATCGAACCCGAGGGAGGGGCCCTGCCAGTAGACCTTGAGCTGGCCCGCATCCTTGGTGTAGAGGCGGCCCTCGCCATAGCGCAGGCCCGCAATATAGGCGCCGCCCGCCTCCTCGCCGAGGATATAGCCATTGGGCCGGCCGGCGCGCGAGAAGGCATATTCGATCACCTTGGCAAGGCCCGCCGATACGCTGCCGAAGAAGCGATGCCCGGCATCGCGAATCTCCTCGATGGTATAGGTGGCGTCCTGAGGTGTCTTCTCGTGGCGCTCCGCCTGGCGTGGGGGCGCATAGGGTTGGTAAGGTGGCGGCCCGCTGCGCCCGCCGGTCGGCGCCGGAGAGCGTGGTGGCGGCGCATAGGGGTCCGCCGGGTAGGGCTGGCGCCCATAGCGGGTCTCGGGCCGTGTGCGCGGCGCGCCATAGGGGTTGTCTGCTATGGCCGCGCCGGCCCGCCCCGCGCTGCCATGGGGGGTGCTTCCATATGGGCGGGAGCCATAGCGCCCGCTGCCCTCACCATTCGAGGTGGTGCCATAGCCGCGGCCGTAAGGGTCGCCCGTGGCGCCGGGCGGCGGGCCGGAATCGGGCGTCACCACGCGTGGCCGCTCCGTGCTGCCCCAGGGCAGTGTCTCCTGGGCGGCCGTGCCGCCCGCATTCGCCAGCGCCATCGCCGCTGCGGCGAGGAGCATGGCGCGCATGTTCCATCTCGACATGGCTCGATCCGATTCTCGCAACTGGGCCCCCTCGCGCCTGGCTCCCTGCGCCCTCCCAGCCGGGCGTGCAGCGAGACCATGGCTGATCCAGGATTAATCTTCGCGCCGAACTGTTACGAAACTGTGGCCCTTTCGCCCGGGGGCGCCGGGCGGGCAAGGGCGCGATGGCGCCAAGGCGGCGAGAGATCGGCCGCGGGCGATGCGGTCATCGGGCGTTCATGACGCCGGCGCCCGGCCCCAGGCGACGAAGGGCGGATTGGCAAAGCCATCGGCCCGCTTGCCATAGATGAGCGGTGTCCCCGCCAGATCGAGCACCACGCCGCCCGCCGCCGAGAGCACGCCATGACCGGCCGCGGTGTCCCACTCCATGGTGCGCCCGAGCCGGGGATAGAGGTCGGCGGCCCCTTCGGCCAGAACGCAGAACTTGAGCGAGGAGCCGGCATGGGCGATGTGCGCGATGGAAAAGGCGGCAAGGTAGTCCTCTGTCGCCTCGTTCATGTGCGAGCGCGAGGCGACCACGGTGAGCGCCGAGAGGTCGGGCACACGGGTGCGGATGCGCTCGTGCGGCCACGAGGAGAGGGAGGGCGCGGCCGTGCCGGCCTCGAGCATGCCCCGCACGGCGCGGTCGGGCCCCAGGGTGACGTAGAGGCGCCCGCGTGCCGGCGTGTAGACCAGGCCGAACACGGGCCGCCCCCGCTCGATCAGCGCGATGTTGACGGTGAACTCGTCGCGCCCTTCGATGAACTCGCGCGTTCCGTCCAGCGGGTCGACGAGGAAGAACCGCTCCCCCGTCTGCGGCACCTGGCCGGCGCTCACGGCCTCCTCGGCGATCACGGGAACATCCGGTGCAACGGCTCTCAGCCCCTCGACGATGACCGCCTCGGCCTCCCGGTCGGCCTGCGTCACGGGACTTGCATCCGTTTTTTGCTCGACCGCGACCGCGCCGCCATAATGGCGCATGATCGCCTTGCCGGCCGCCAGCGCGACCGGCAGCAGCCGGTCGGCGAGCTCGTACTGGTTCATGGGCCTCCCCCGAATGGCGCGAATCGCCCGCTCGGTCCGCCTCTTCGCGCCCGAGCGGCGGGCGGCACTTTTGCACAATATTAAAACATTCGCCACACCAAGGACTTGTCGATTGTCATTCGGGTTTGCTTGGCACCCGCCCTGGCCCCGTGTAAGTCAATGAAGGCGGCGGTGCGGGCGGCAAGGTCGGGAGCGGTGCACCTTCGCCCGCGGCTGAGGAGGGACGTCATGTCGAAAGAGAACGAGCCCAGCGATCTCGAGCTGGCGGCGCTGATCTCCAGCAAGATCTGTCACGACGTGATCGGTGGCGTCGGTGCCATCGTCAACGGGTTCGAGATGCTCGACGAGGAGGAGGACCCGGACTCCCAGGCCTATGCGCTGGACGTCATCCGCAGCTTCACCAACCAGGTCTCGGCCAAGCTCCAATTCGCGCGTTTTGCCTTCGGCGCCTCGGGCTCGGCCGGTGCGGCCATCGAGCTCGCCACGGCCGAGCAGATTGCCCGCGGCTTCGTCGAGCTCGGCAAGCAGAGGCTGGTGTGGAAGGCCCCGAGCGGCGCCATGGCCAAGGACAAGGTCAAGCTGCTTCTGAACATGATCGCCAGCGCCATCACGGCCCTGCCCCATGGCGGCGAGATCATCGTCACCGTCACCGGCACGCCGGCAGCGCCCGGCCTCGAGGTTCTGTGCCGGGGGCGCGGCGCCCGCCCGCCCATGCATCTGGGCGAGCTCCTCGCAGGCGGTCCCGGGGCGCTCGACATCGACGTCTTTTCCATCCAGCCCTACTATATGTGCCGCCTTGCGGCGCTCTCCGGCATGGCCCTCGACCTCTCCCGCCATGGCGAGGATATCGTGCTCGCCGCGCGGCCTGCCGCACTGAGGCCGGCGGCACCCGGCTATGCACCTGTTGAAGCGCCCAGGCCCACGCCCCGGTTCAGCCAATCTTAACCTGTTTTCGCCACTTTCTGCCCGCAGGGCCGCTGCCCGGGCGCCGCGAGGGGCGGCGCTCGCACCGTCGCGATGCGGGAGGATGAACCGGTGAAGCACTGCCTGGTGGTCGATGATTCCGACGTGATCCGCAAGGTTGCCAAGCGGATCCTCGAAGATCTCTATTTCACGAGCACCGAGGCGGAGAATGGCCAGGAAGCGCTGGAGCGCTGCCGCCGCGCCATGCCCGATGTCATCCTGGTCGATTGGCACATGCCGGTCATGAGCGGCATCGACTTCGTCAAGGCGCTGCGCGCCTCGCCCCAGGGCCGCGAGCCGGTGGTTCTCTACTGCACCACGGAGAACGATCCAGACGACATCATGCGCGCCGTCGAGACCGGTGCGGATGATTACATTCTCAAGCCCTTCGACCGCGAGTCGATCGCGGAAAAGCTGAAGGACAACGGCGTCATATAGAGAGCATTTTGAGAGCATCTCGAGGCGCGCCGGCTCTCTCCCCAACCCCCTCCATTTTTCACAACAAGGCGTTCACACGCGGTTCAGCTCGCCCAAGCGAGACTTTCCGTGTCGATGCGCGCTGTCGGCGTGTCGGCCAGGGTCGAGCCGCCGGGCCATGATTCGAACTGGAGGGTATGACGCCATGAAACGCTTCTTCTTCCTGCCCGCCTTGGGCTTCATCCTCGGCATTGCCGGGCTCTCCGCCACAGCGTCGGCCGCGCCGGCGACAGGGCTTCTCGATGCCGTGGACACCCAGAACCTCGCCGGTGGCCTTCCGGTCATCAAGGTGCATGGCTGTCATCGGCGCACGCGCTGGGGGCCGGGGCGCGGCTGGTGGCACCGCCATGTGGGCCGGTTCTGCGATCCCGTGCGCACGCGCCCGCCCCGCAGTGTGCGTGATCCCTATTTCGCCCCGCGCCCGCCTCACCGTCCGCGCTGGCAGGCCCGAAACTATCGCCGCTATCTGCGTTTCCTCGCCCGCTATGACGTCTCGCCGAGGGACTATCCCTATCGGCCCTATATCGACTATCGCTACTACAAGCCGCGCTATCGCTGGGGCTATGGCCGCCCGCGTCCCCGCAATTGCGTGAAGGACTGGCATTGCGTGAAGCGCGGCCCCTTCGGCCTGAGGAAGAAGTGCTTCTGGCGCCAGATCTGCTCGTAGCGCGCCTGCAATAGGGCGCCGGGCAACGAAGCGCCTCGCCTCCCGAGGCCCGCCCTCGCATGTCTGCGGGGGCGGGCTTTTCTCGAGGCCCTGTGGCCGGGTGAGCCTGTCATCGCGCGCCGATCTCGCCTATAGTCCAGTCATGACCGACGATTTCGTCCAGATACGCGAGGGCCGGTCGGAGGATGCGCCGCGTCTTGCGACGCTCTTTCGCCAGTCCTGGGAGCTGACCTATCGCGGCATCATTCCCCATGCCCATCTCGAATGCATGATCTCGCGCCGGGGCACCGAGTGGTGGACCTCGAGCCTGGCGGCACCGGAGCCGCCTCTGGTGCTGGATGCCGGGGGCGTCATCGCCGGCTATGCCACATGCGGCATGGCGCGCCTTCCGGGGCCCTATCGTGGCGAGATTTACGAGCTCTATCTGGAGCCCGTCTATCAGGGGCTCGGCTTTGGCGAGCGGCTGTTCGAGGCGGCGCGCTATCGGCTGGACATGCGCCGGCTGCGGGGGCTCATCGTCTGGGCTCTCGAGGAGAACGAGGCGGCGCGGCGCTTCTACCTGCGCCGGGGCGGCCGTCCCGTTGCCCGCGCGGTCGAGCGCTTCGGCCATGCGCGGGTGCCGAAGGTCGCCTTCGGCTGGGAGTAGGTGCCTTGCGGCCGCGCCGCGCATGCCATGCGGCGCGGTGTCCCTTTCACCATCTTGCCCAAGAGCCCGCGCTTGCGCGACCGCCATGCGCGCATCGCCCCATTGCGGTGACGCGCCGGCGCGCATAGAAGGGGCCGGACGAATCCCTCTTGGAGCACGGATTGGAAAGGGCAGGACATGAGGATTGATGCCGTCCCGATCGGGAGCAATCCGCCGCACGACATCAATGTGGTGGTCGAGGTGCCCATCGGCGGCGAGCCGGTGAAGTACGAGATGGACAAGGATTCGGGCACCATGGTCGTGGATCGGATCCTCTACACCTCCATGCGCTATCCGGGCAATTACGGGTTCGTGCCCCACACCCTGTGCGGCGACGGCGACCCCATCGACGTGCTGATCGCCAACCAGGTGCCCATCGTCCCCGGCGCGATCATCAATTGCCGGCCCGTGGGCGTGCTGTTCATGCGCGATGAGAAGGGCGAGGACGAGAAGGTGATCGCCGTGCCGTCCGAGACGGTGTCGGCCATGTTCAACACGGTGGGCAATTTCCGGGACCTGCCGGAGATCCTGCGCCGTCAGATCGCGCATTTCTTCCAGCGTTACAAGGATCTGGAAGACGGGAAATGGGTCGAGATCGAGCGCTGGGGCGACGAGGTGGAGGCCCGCGAGCTGATCGTTCAGGCGATCGAGCGGGCGAAGGCGGAACAAGCGGCATGAGCGCCATGAAACTCGCCGTCATGGGCGCGGCCGGGCGCATGGGCCGGGCGCTTCTCAAGGCGATCCACGAGACCGAAGGATGCGAGATCGCCGGCGGCACGGAACAGCCGGGCTCCGATGCCATCGGTGCCGATCTCGGAGAGCTCGCGGGAATCGGCGCCATCGGCGTCGCGGTCACGGACGATCCTCTCGCGCTCATCGCCCGCGTGGACGGCATTCTCGATTTCACCGCTCCGGCGGCGACGGTCGCCTTTGCGGCCCTCGCGGCCCAGGCCCGCATCGTTCATGTGATCGGCACCACGGGCCTCTCCGCCGAGGACGAGGAGAAGATCCGCGCCGCCGCGCGCCATGCCACCATCGTCAAGGCGGGCAATATGAGCCTCGGCGTCAACCTTCTGGTGGCGCTTGCGGAGGAGGTGGCGCGCGCCCTCGACACGGAGTTCGATATCGAGGTCCTTGAGATGCACCACCGTCACAAGGTCGATGCCCCCTCGGGCACGGCCCTGATGCTGGGCGAGGCGGCGGCGCGCGGGCGGGGCGTGGCGCTCGGCGAGCATGCGGTGCGCTCGCGCGACGGTCACACCGGCCCCCGGCCCGAGGGGGCCATTGGCTTTGCCACGCTGCGGGGAGGCAGCGTGGTCGGTGAGCACAGCGTGATTTTCGCGGGGCCGGGCGAGCGCATCGAGCTCACGCACCGCGCCGAGGACCGCTCCATATTCGCGCGTGGCGGCGTCAAGGCGGCCCTGTGGGGCCGCGGCCGTCCGCCGGGGCTCTATGCCATGGCAGATGTTCTGGGGCTCGGGCGATAGGCAGTGGGCAGGTGACAATAGGCGGTACGGAGCGCTTCATCACGGCCCACCGCCCGATCAGAAGGATGACGAGATGGACAACGTGCTGGTCCTCGTGCGCCATGGCGAGAGCGAGTGGAACCGGAAGAATCTGTTCACGGGCTGGAAGGATGTCGACCTGACCGAGCGCGGCGTCGAGGAGGCCCGCCGCGGCGGCGAGATGCTCGCCGCCGAGGGGTTGCGCTTCGACATCGCCTTCACCAGCCGCCTCAAGCGGGCGCGGCGCACCCTCGACATCATGCTCGATGTGCTGGGTCAGCGGGACATTCCCATCATCGAGGACGAGGCCCTGAACGAGCGCGACTACGGCAATCTCGTGGGGCTGAACAAGGACGATGCCCGCCGGCGCTGGGGCGATGAGCAGGTGCACATCTGGCGCCGGTCCTACGACGTGCCGCCGCCGGGCGGGGAGAGCCTGAAGATGACGGCGGAGCGCGTGCTTCCCTATTTCGACGCCAGGATCCTGCCGGAGGTGCTGGCGGGGCGGAACGTGCTCGTCTCCGCCCATGGCAATTCGCTGCGTGCGCTCATCATGCGCCTCGACGGCCTGACACCCGAGGAGATCACCCGGCTCAACCTCGCAACGGGCGTTCCCATGATCTACCGCCTCAACGCGGACGGCACCGTTGCCTCCAAGCGCGACCTGGCGGCCTGAGGCGGTCTGAGACGGTGTGCCGGGGGCGTGCGGAACGCGGGCACTGTGCGGCTTGCCTTCCCGGCGGCTCCCCTTTTCGGCAGGGCTCTCTTCTCGGCAGGGCTGTCTTCTCGGCAGGACATCGAGGAGGCCGGAAGCGGCCCTTCGCCCGCCGGGCCTGTGCGCGTCCAGGCGGGGCTACTGAAGCAGGAAATGCAGACCGGCCAAGGTGAGCGCAAGCGCAACGGGGACCCAGATCAACAGGTCCTTCTTGCTCTCACCCCGATCCTCGCGCTGGCGCGAAAGATGACGCATGCCCGCCTCCGCTGAGCGTTCCGCTCCTTGCGTGCAGCATACAGCAATTCTCCGCTGCGGCAAGATGCCCCATGCGTCAACGGTCCCGCAGAGCAGGCCGCGGTATCGAACCGTCCTCGTGGCGGGCCGGCATGGCGCGGCGGGCCTATGTCCCTTCCGCATCGCGGCGCGCGCGCGGGCCCGTCCAGCGCGTGACGATGTCGTCGAGGGCGGGGCGGGGGCGCTCGGTCGGGGCCTCGCGCGCCGTGCCGATATAGACAAAGCCGGCCACGCGCTCGCGCTCGTCCAGGCCCAGCGCAGCACGCACGCGCGGCGAATAGGCATACCATTCGGTGATCCACTGGGCCGCATAGCCGGCGGCATGGGCGGCGAGCAGCAGGTTCTGGCAAGCGGCGCCGGCCGAGAGAATCTGCTCCCACTCCGGCACGACATTCTCACGCGCGATCCGCGAGATCACCGCCACGACCACCGGCGCCCGCAGGAAGCGTGCCGCCTCGGTCTCGAGGCGCACCGGGCTCGCCGGCTCGGCCGCCTCGGCGGCGCAGGCGTCGGCGAGCACGCGCCCGAACGCCTCGCGTGCCTCGCCCTCGAACAGGATGAACCGCCATGGCACCAGCTTCTTGTGGTCGGGCACGCGCGCCGCGGCGGTCAGAATCCGGCGGAGCTCGTCCGCCGCCGGGCCCGGTGCGCCCAGCTTGGCCGCGACCACGGAGCGCCGCGTGAGCAGCAGGGTCATGGCCTCCGGCACGGGCTCCGCCATGGGCGCTGCCGGTCGGCGTGCCGCCGGCGCGGCCGGCGCCGAGAAGGTCTTGTCGTCTTGCACGGTCGTGTCCCCGGGTTTTGTCGCCGAATGAGCCCTTCGCTATCCCATGCGCCGACGCTATACAATGGACACAATCAGAGGAAAACGCT
>JALUTE010000398.1 GCA_027058255.1 Methyloligella sp.
AGCCCCTGCTCGGCGCAAGCTCGCGGCCTGGCTTGGCGCGACGCTTCCGCCGAGCAGGGGCTTCGGCGCGGCCTCTCTCGCCGGGCTCGTGAACGCCAATGCGGCGCGCATCCAGTTCAACGACGCCAAGGCGAGCCTCGACGGCGCCCATGCGCGCGGCGATGTGCAGCTCGACCTCGAGGGCGCGCGGCCCTTCCTGCGCGGCCGGATCGAGCTCGACCGGCTCGACCTCAACACCTACCTGCCGGAGAACGGCGATGCGGGCGGGAGCGACACCGAGGGCGAGGCGTTCGAGGACCGCGCAGCCGGATCGACGCCGGCGGATGGCAAAGGCAAGCCGCGTGACCTCACCCAGCTCATCGAGCGCCTCGGCAAGGGCAATGGGCGGGCCACTGGCGCCGGGCACGGCCCGACCGCAGCCGGCACCGGCGGCCGGGCGCTCGGCTGGAGCGGCGCACCCATCGAGCTCGGCGGGCTCGGCGTGATCGACGCCAAGCTGGATCTCTCCGTCGGCCAGATCATCTACCGCTTCATCAAGATCGGAAAGAGCCGCCTGGAGGTCCTGCTGGAGCGCGGACGGCTGGTCTGGAAATTCCTCGATGTCTGGCTCTATGGCGGCAGGGGCCGCGGCGCGCTGACCCTCGACGCCAGCCGGCCGGTGCCGACCTTCGATGCGCGCTTCGCCCTCGACGGGGTCGAGGCCCTGCCGCTCCTCAAGGATGCGGCCGGCTTCGAATGGGTGGAGGGCAAGGGGCGCCTTTCGATGGCGCTTGCAGGCACCGGCCGGAGCGAGCGGGAGATCGTGTCCACCCTCCAGGGGCGCGGCGGTTTCGCGTTCTTCGACGGCGCCATCGTCGGCGTCAACATTCCGGCCATGGCTCGCGCCCTGCAGCGCGGCACGATCCCGAAACTGTCCGGCGACGAGCGGCAGAAGACCGATTTCAGCCAGCTCAACGGCTCTTTCCAGGTCGAGCGCGGAGTTGCGAGAAGCGCCGATCTCAGCCTTGTCGGCCCGCTCATTCGGGTGCGCGGGGCGGGGCTCGTGGATATCCCCGCCAAGGCGATCGACTTCACGGTCAAGCCGAGCCTGGTGGCCACGCTCGAGGGCCAGGGCAGCAGCCGCACGGCGCCGGGCCTCACCATTCCCGTGCGCATTCGCGGCCCCTGGACGCGCCCCGCCTTCGAGCCGGATTTCAAGGGCATCCTGGAGAACCCCGAGGCGGCCGTCGGCGCGGTCAAGAACCTGTCCAGGGAGATCAACAAGCTCAAGAAGGGCCTCAAGGGCAAGGATGCCTCCAAGATCCTGGAAGGGCTGTTCGGTGGCGGCCAGGGCGGAGGTGGCGCCGGATCGCCCGCGCCTCAAGGGTCCGGCGGCAGCGCGGGCGGCGGGGCGAATTCGGGCACCCAGGGCGGGCAGAGCCCCAAGGTCGAGGACCTTCTGAAACAGTTCCTCAGATAGCCCTGCGGGGCGCCGTGGCAGGGCGGTGAATTTTCACTTGCACGGCGCCGCGAACCGTTGCAATAGGGCGCTCTCATCGACAGGAATCGCGCCCGCATCCCGGTGTTCCCTGCGGGCGTTCATCTGCTGGTTGGGGGGGGAGCCATATGGCTGGTCCTGGCAATGACGCCCTCTTCCAATTGGGGATGGACTTGGGTCTTCGCTCGAGCACCGCCCAAACGGAAGATCAAGCCGAAAACGCGCGCCCCGCGGCGCCGCACGAGGCCCATTCGGACTTTTTCTGCGAGCGCAATGGCGAACGCTTCGCGGGCACCCATCTCATCGTCGATCTCATGGGCGCGCGCCGGCTGGACGAGCTCGCCCATGTGGAGCGCACCCTGAGGACCTGTGTCGACGTTGCCGGCGCGACCCTGCTGCACATCCATCTGCACCACTTCACGCCGGGCGGCGGCATCTCCGGCGTGGCGGTGCTGGCGGAAAGCCACATCTCCATCCATTCCTGGCCCGAGCGCGACTATGCGGCCATGGACATCTTCATGTGCGGCGGCACCGATCCGCATGCGGCGCTCGGCGTGATCGAGCGGGCCTTCACGCCCGAGCGCATGACAGTCACCGAACATCTTCGCGGCCGGGAGGCGGAGCTTTGCAGCGCTGGATCGACGAGACCCTGCATGAGAGCTGGCGCGTCCGCCTGAAGGCGGAGCGCGTCCTGCATGAAAGCCGCACCGCGCATCAGCATCTCGTCATTTTCGAGAATGCCGAGTTCGGCCGCATGATGATGCTCGACGGGGTGGTGCAGCTCGCAACGCGGGACGAGTTCATCTATCACGAGATGATGGCGCATGTGCCGCTCTTCGCCCATGGCGCGCCGCGCCGGGTGCTCATCATTGGCGGCGGCGATGGGGGCGTGCTGCGCGAGGTGCTGCGCCATGGCTCGGTCGAGGAGGCGGTGCTGTGCGAGATCGACGCCGCCGTGATCGACATGTGCCGCACGCATTTCCCGGAGGTCTCGGCAGGCGCCTTCGAGGATGCGCGCAGCCGGGTGGTCATCGCCGATGGCACCGGCTATGTGCGCGAGACGGGCGAGAGGATCGCAAGGGGCGAGAGCCAGCCTTTCGACGCCATCCTGGTGGATTCCACCGACCCCATCGGCCCGGGCGCGGTACTGTTCACGGCCGAGTTCTATGGCGACTGCAAGCGCTGCCTCGCCCCGGGCGGGGTCCTGGTGACGCAGAACGGCCTGCCCTTCGTGCAGGGGCCGGAGCTTGCCCGCTCCATCGGCCATTTCCGCGCCCTCGGCTTTGCCGACGCCCACGCCTATCTCGCCACGACGCCAAGCTATTTCGGCGGTCCCATGTCCTTCGGCTGGGCGGCGCTCGATCCCAGCCTGCGGCGCGTCCCGGCC
>JALUTE010000399.1 GCA_027058255.1 Methyloligella sp.
TGTCACACAACTCCACTTTACCGAGTACGTGGTTTTACGAACCGTTGACTCAACCGCACCCATGCCCGGGGACACTCTTCCCGCTGCCTCACCCCCGGGCTGCCGGGAAACGCTGATACGCGAGGCCAAAACGGACTTCACCCCGTTGGGTCACATCCTGTCTAACGGAGGGCGCAAGCGGCGACAACCCATATGTGGCCATCGCGCATGAATCCCGCTCGGAGCGTGACATTTTGGTCACGGGAGCATGGGCGGCGGGTGTTGAAGGCCAACAGCCCATCAGGCCGGCCAGAAGGTGCGGATGACGAGAAGGAGCACGCCCACGCCGACGGAGCCGAGCAGCCATTGCATCATGGCCAGGCGGGCGGTCATCTCCTTTTCAAGCGAGTCTATCCGTACCTCGAGGCGCTGGATATCCGCCTTGGTGGCCACCTCCTCGAGCACGAGGTCCTTGAGGGCCATGGCATGGGCCTCGGCCACCTCGGGCTTCTCACCCGCCGCCTCGAGTCGCTTGGCAAAGCTGAGGGTGTCGAAAACCGCGTTCATAGGCCCCAAGATGTGGTGGCGGGGCGGGGCTGTCAACCGAGCGCGAGCGCGCGGAAAGCCCCGCTCTCAGCGGAACACCACGGTCTTGCGGCCGTTGATGAGCACCCGATGCTCCGAATGGTAGCGCACGGCGCGGGCCAGCACGCGGCGCTCGATGTCGCGCCCCGCATTCACCAGATCGCGCACGGACATGGCATGGTCCACCCGCTCGGTCTCCTGCTCGATGATCGGGCCCTCGTCGAGCTCCGGCGTCACATAGTGGGCCGTGGCCCCGATCAGCTTCACGCCGCGCGCATGGGCCTGATGGTAGGGCCGGGCGCCCTTGAAGCTCGGCAGGAACGAATGGTGAATATTGATCACCCGTCCCGCCAGGCGCGTGGCCAGGCCGTCGGAAAGGATCTGCATGTAGCGGGCAAGCACGATCAGCTCCGCCCCGTCCTTCTCGACCAGCTCCAGGAGCCGCGCCTCCTGCCGCTCTCGCGTTTCGGGGCGAACCGGCAGGTGCGAGAAGGCGAGCCCCGCCTGCTCGGCGAGCCCGCGTGTGCGCTCGTGGTTCGAGACCACGCGCGTGATCTCCAGATTGAGCGAGCCGATCCGGCAGCGATAGAGGAGATCGTTCAGGCAATGGTCCTGGCGCGAGACCATGATGAGGGTGCGCATGGGCCGATCGGCGGGGGCGAGGCACCAGTCCATGGAAAAGCGCTTGGCTACGGGAACGAGCGCCCCCTCCACCTCCGCGCCGTTCAGATTGGGCGGGCTCGAGAAGCGCACCCGCATGAAGAAGCGTCCCGATTCCGGATCGCCGAACTGGGAGCTTTCCTCGATGTTGCAACCGGCGGTCGCAAGCGCGCTCGCCACCCCCGCGACGATGCCCGGCCGGTCCTTGCAGGTGAGGGTGAGGATGTATTCCGGCAGGGCGCCGGGCGCGTCGTCAGTCATGGCTCCGTCTCGGCGAGGTGCGTGTCTCAGCCCCGTGTCTCAGACAAGGGTCGGGTTTGATTCGGCGCGCCAAAAGGTGCTCATATCTCTTCCGGCCACGCGTCGACAGCAAGGGAAAGGGAGGGCCCCGATGACGGATAGCACCAAGTACACCCTGCCGGAAGAGCGGATTCCGAAGACCTGGTACAACATTGCCGCAGACCTGCCGGAGCCGCTGGCGCCGGTGCTGCATCCCGGAACGGGCCAGCCCATCGGCCCGGACGACCTCGCGCCCCTCTTTCCCATGGCGCTGATCGGCCAGGAGGTCTCGGCCGAGCGCGAGATCGAGGTGCCGGAGCCCGTGCGCGAGGTCTACCGCCTCTGGCGCCCCACCCCCCTCTATCGCGCCCGGCGGCTGGAGCGCGCCCTCGATACGCCCGCGCGCATCTTCTACAAATATGAGGGTGTGAGCCCGGCCGGCAGCCACAAGCCCAACACGGCGGTGGCCCAGGCCTTCTACAACAAGGATGCCGGCGTCGCCCGCCTCTCGACCGAGACCGGCGCGGGCCAATGGGGCTCCTCGCTCGCCTTCGCGGGCAGCCTGTTCGGCCTCGAGGTGCGGGTCTACATGGTGAAGGTCTCCTACCAGCAAAAGCCCTATCGCCGGGCCCTGATGGAGACCTATGGCGCCACCTGCATCGCCTCGCCCAGCAACGAGACCGACTCGGGCCGCGCCATTCTGGAGAAGGACCCGGACTCGCCCGGCTCTCTCGGCATCGCCATCTCCGAGGCCGTCGAGGTCGCCGCCAAGAACGAGGACACCAAATATTCGCTGGGGAGCGTGCTCAACCACGTCCTGCTGCACCAGACGGTGATCGGCCAGGAGGCCATCGAGCAGATGGCCCGGGCCGATGCCTATCCGGACATCGTCATCGGCTGTGCCGGGGGCGGGTCGAACTTCGCCGGCATCGCCTTTCCCTTCATCGGCGCCAAGCTGAGGGGCGGCTTCGACGTGCGCGCCATCGCGGTCGAGCCCGCCGCCTGCCCCTCGCTCACGCGCGGCAAGTATGCCTATGATTTCGGCGACACGGCGCATCTGACGCCGCTGGTGAAGATGCACACCCTGGGCTCCGCCTTCATGCCGCCGGGCTTCCATGCCGGGGGCCTGCGCTATCACGGCATGGCGCCGCTGGTCAGCCACCTCAAGGAGCTCGGCCTCATCGAGGCGCGCGCCTACCACCAGAAGGCCTGTTTCGAGGCCGGGGTCACCTTCGCCCGCCACGAGGGCATCGTGCCCGCGCCCGAGACCACCCATGCCGTGCGCGCCACCATCGACGAGGCGCTCAAGGCCAAGGAGGAGGGCGTGGCCCGCACCATCCTGTTCAACCTCTCGGGC
>JALUTE010000400.1 GCA_027058255.1 Methyloligella sp.
GGTTGCGCCCTCACCGCGAAAGATCGAACGTAAGACGGATCGCCGCTGCCGGGCGCTCGTGACCCGAACGCCGGTCGGTGGACACGAATGCGCGATTTGGAGAAACGCTCATGCCACAGCCCCATTTCCTCGTTCACAGCCCCAAGGACAATGTCGGCGTCGTTGTCGTCGAAGGGCTGGAGGCCGGCACCGAGATGCTCGGGGTCATCACCGAGACGGACGAGACCATCACGCTCACCGCTCGCGACGCGATCCCCATCGGCCACAAGGTGGCGCTCACCGATCTCGCCGAGGGCGACACGGCGATCAAATATGGCGAGGATATCGGGCGCATGGTGGCCGCCGTGCCCAAGGGCGGCCATGTCCACGTCCACAATCTCAAGACCAAGCGCTGGTAGGGGGCCGAGAGTCATGTCCGACACCGACAATGGGAATACGTTCTGGGGGTATCGTCGCGAGAATGGGCGCGTGGGCGTGCGCAACCATGTGGTCATCCTGCCGGTGGACGATATCTCCAATGCCGCCTGCGAGGCCGTCGCTGCCAACATTCGGGGCACCATGGCGCTGCCCCACGCCTATGGTCGGCTCCAGTTCGGCGAGGATCTGGAGCTGCATTTCCGCACCATGATCGGCACCGGCTCCAACCCCAATGTGGCCGCCTGCATCGTCATCGGCATCGAGCCCGGCTGGACGAACCGCATCGTCGAGGGCATCGCCAAGACGGGCAAGCCGGTGGAAGGGTTCGCCATCGAGCAGCATGGCGACATCGCCACCATTGCCGCCGCCTCACGCAAGGCCAAGGACTTCGTCCAGGCGGCGAGCGAGCAGCTTCGCGAGGAATGCGACATCTCGGAGCTGTGGGTCTCCACCAAATGCGGCGAGTCCGACACCACGACGGGCCTCGCCTCCTGCCCGACCGTCGGCAACATGTACGACAAGCTCATCCCGAAGGGCATATACGGCGTCTTCGGCGAGACCTCGGAGATCACCGGCGGCGAGCATATCGCCAAGGCCCGCGCCGCCACGCCGGAGGTGGGCGAGAAGTTCATGGCCACGTTCGAGGCCTATCAGCGCGAGGTCATCGAGGCGCACAAGACCGACGATCTGTCCGAATCCCAGCCGACCAAGGGCAATATCGAGGGCGGCCTCACCACCATCGAGGAGAAGGCGCTCGGCAATCTGGAGAAGATCGGCCGCACCAGCCGCTATATCGACGTTCTCGAGCCGGCCGAGGCCCCGGCCAAGGGGCCGGGGCTCTATTTCATGGACACCTCCTCGGCCGCGGCCGAATGCGTCACCCTGATGGCGGCGGCGGGCTATGTGGTGCACACCTTCCCGACGGGGCAGGGCAACATCGTCGGCAACCCGATCCTGCCGGTCGTCAAGATCTCCGCCAATCCGCGCACCATCCGCACCATGTCCGAGCATATCGACCTGGACGTGTCGGGCATTCTGCGCCGCGAGATGACGCTGGACGAGGCCGGCGACGCGCTCATTGCCATGATCCGGCGCACCGCCAATGGCCGCCTGACGGCCGCGGAGGCCCTGGGCCACCGCGAGTTCGTGATGACCAAGCTCTACCGCAGCGCTTGAGGACGGGTCTTGCTTGCCGGCGCAAGGAGGCGGCGATGGTGGACATCGTCATCACCGAGGAGATGGAGCGGGACGCCGTCGCCACTTTGGAGCCGGAGTTCTCCATCCACTGGGATCCGGAGCTCTGGCGGCGGCCGGACGCGCTGCGGGCGCGCCTTGGCGATGCGCGCGGGCTCATCGTGCGCAACCGGACACAGGTGGACGAGGCCCTGCTCGCGGCCGCACCGAGGCTCCAGGTCATCGGCCGGCTCGGCGTCGGGCTCGACAATATCGACATGCCGGCCTGCGCCGCGGCGGGCGTCAGCGTCTGCCCGGCGACCGGGGCCAATGCCGTGGCGGTCGCGGAATATGTGATCGCCTCGGCGCTGATCCTGCTCAGGGGGGTCTATGGCGCAACACCGCAAATCCTCGCCGGCACATGGCCGCGCGGCGCCTTCGGGCGCGGGCGCGAGGCCGCGGGCAAGTGCCTCGGCCTCATCGGTTTCGGCGATATTGGCCAGGCGGTCGCGCGGCGCGGCGCGGCACTCGGCATGAGCGTGCTCGCCCACGATCCGCTCCTGCCCGCGGACGACCCCGCCTGGGCGGGCGTCGAGCGCGCCTCGCTCAATGCGGTGCTCGAGCTCTCGGACGTCATCAGCCTGCACGTGCCGCTCACCGAGGAGACCCGCGGCCTCATCGGTGCGGATGCGCTGGCGGCCATGCGTAAGGGGGCGATCCTCATCAACAGCGCCCGCGGGGGCATCGTGGATGAAGCCGCCCTCGCCGAGGCGCTGAGGCGCGGCCATTTGGGAGGCGCCGCCCTCGACGTGTTCGATCCCGAGCCGCCCGATCCCGCCGCCATCACCCGCTTCTCGGGGCTCGACAATGTCATTCTCACCCCTCACATCGCGGGCCATTCCCTCGAGGCGCATGCGCGGGTGAGCACCGTGACCGTGGAGGCGGTTCGGCGGGTTCTGCGGGAGCGCGCGGCATGAGTGACAACACCCAACCCGAGCGCGGACATGACGCGAGCGTGATCGTGTCCCCGTGCACGCTCGAGCGGCGGATTGCCGAGGCGCTCGAGGCCTCGAACGTCGCGCCGGAGAATGCCGCCTCGGTCGCCCGTGCCCTCACCCTTGCCGAGGTCGACGGGCGCAAGGGGCACGGCCTCTCCCGCGTGCCATCCTATGCGGCCCAGGCCCGCAGCGGCAAGGTGGACGGCCACGCCCACCCCACCGCCGAAGCGCGGCGCGCGGGCGCGCTTCTGGTCGATGCCGCCCATGGCT
>JALUTE010000401.1 GCA_027058255.1 Methyloligella sp.
ATGTTGCGCAGCGTGTCGCCAGTACCCGCGAAGGTGGTGATCTGGAAATTGCCCTGGAGGATGGCGGCGACGAAGGAGCCGAACACGGCGCCGAATACGGTCACGACGCCGAAGCCGGGCGCGCCGAGCGCGGTGAAGCGTGTGAGATATTCCATGGTATCGCCTGCCGGGCGCACATAGGACAGCGAGATGGGCCGGACGGGATTGTCGGCCATCTCGTCATAGGCGAGCCCGGTGAGGGCCCAGCCCGCGATGACGGCGAGGCCGATGACGAGCCCGGCTGTCACATGGGGCGGCGAGCTGCGGAAATCCTTGCTGGAGAAGCAGAAGATGAAGATGCCCCCCGCCAGAGCCGCGGCGATGATGCGGGTCATGAGCACCGGGTCCGCAGAGAGCAGGCGCGCCAGAATGGTTCCGGTGCCCTGATTGTCCATGTTGAAGAGGGAGAGGTCGAGCGCGGTGGCCTGGGCGAAGTCGGACCGCACCGGGGCGATGATGCCGCCAATGGTCATATAGGCGAAAAGGCCCACGAAAATGAGGACGAACACCGAGCGCAGGTCTCCGCCACCGATCCGGGCGATATTGCGGCTCGCGCACCCGCCCGCGAACACCATGCCGAAGCCGAACATGAGACCGCCGATGACATGGCTCGGCCAGTTGAGCGTGGCGCCGAGATACATGGACAGGTTGAGATCGACCACGCCGGCCGCATGCAGGAGCTGTGCGCCGGCGAGCGCGGTGCCACTGGCGAGAAGCCATGCCCTGAGGCGCCGCCAATCGCCGAAGCTGACGATGTCGGAGATCGACCCCATGGTGCAGAAATTGGTCCAGTTGACCACGAAGCCGAACACGAACCCGATCAGGAATCCACCGATCGCGATGTAAAGAGCCGGATTCTCGCTCACGGCTTCCCGAATGGCTTCCATGTGGTCTCCCTCCCCCTCAGTGGCGCCGATGGGCTCGTAGGCTTTTATTCAGGTCGGCGAATATAAAAAGGTTCCACTGGGTTGCGTCAAGGACACTTCGCCGCAGGCTTGGGGGGAACGGGGATGGCCGAAACCATTGATTGGGCGGGCAAAACGAACCGGGACTCCGGTGGGGTGCTTTCCGGCCTGCGGGTTCTCGATTTTTCCACACAGCTCCCCGGCCCCATGGCGAGCCTGTGGTTGGCAGAGGCCGGAGCCGATGTTCTGCGCATCGCGCGGCCGGGGGATGGTGATCCGCTTGCCACCATGGAGCCCCTCTGGGAGGGGGTGGGCGCCGCCTATCGCATGCTCGCCCATGGCAAGCGCAGTGTCGTTCTCGACCTCAAGACCGATGCCGGCCAGGCCACGCTCGCCCCTCTCCTGGAGACGGCCGACATTCTGATCGAGCAGTTCCGTCCCGGTGTGATGGAACGGCTCGGCCTCGACTGGGAGACGGTGCACAGGCGCAATCCGCGGCTCATCTACTGCTCCATCACCGGCTTCGGCCAGGAGGGGCCACTCGCGAGGGTTGCCGGGCACGATCTCGACTACATGGCCGAGTCGGGCCTTCTGGCACTTTCCATGGGTTCGGCCGAGCAGCCGGTCCTGCCGCCGGCTCTGATCGCGGACATCGCCGCGGGCGCGTGGCCGGCCGTGATGAATATCCTTGCAGCGCTGTTGCAGCGGGAGAGAACGGGCGAGGGCCTGCATCTCGACATCGCCATGACGGACGGGCTCTTCCCCCTTGCCTGGTGGGCCCTGGCGGAAGGCTTTGCGACGGGTCGCTGGCCGGGCAATGGCGACCGGCTCTTCACCGGCGGGCGGCCGCGCTATCGCCTCTATGAGGCGGCGGACGGGCGCATGATCGCCGTCGGCGCCATCGAGCAGAAGTTCTGGGATCGCTTCTGCGCCCTGATCGACCTTCCCCAGGACTTGCGTGACGACGAGGCGGACCCTCAGGCCACCATCGACGCGATTGGCGACATTCTTCGGACCCGGCCGAGCGCGGCCTGGCAGCGGCTGTTCGAGGAGGAGGATTGCTGCTGCACTGTCGTCGCCACCCTGGAGGAGGCGGTGTCCGGCGCCCATGCGCGGGCGCGCGGCCTTCTCTCCAAGGCGATCGCCGAGCGCTCCGATGGCACGCGGCTCGCCGCTCTTCCCCTGCCGCTCTGCCCGCCGCTGCGCCGCAGGTGATGCCAGGCGCCGGCGCGAAGGCCGCATGTCCGTCGCTCAAGGGCGTCAGGCGTGGCCGGCGTCGGAGACCAGGTGCGAGGGGTTGACGCCGATCTTGAGCAGGGCCCGCTCATATTTGCGGTCGAGATCGGGATCGAAGATGAGGTCCGGATCGGCCGGACAGTGCAGCCAGCCATTGGCCTGGATCTCATATTCGAGCTGCCCCGGCGCCCAGCCCGCATAGCCGAGCGCCAGCAGGGCGCGGTTCGGCCCCTCGCCCCGGGCCATGGCCTTGAGGATGTCGATGGTGGCGGTGAGGCAGACCCCGTCGTCGATGGGCAGGGTGCCGTCGGCGGCGAAATAGTCGGCGCTGTGCAGCACGAAGCCCCGGCCCGTCTCCACCGGACCGCCGACCCGCACCGCCATGTGCCGCAGCTCGGCCGGTATGCGGATCTCCTCCTCCTCCGAGACGATGCCGAGTTGCGTGAGAAGATCCGGAAAGCTGATATGCGGTGCCGGCTGATTGATGATGAGGCCCATGGCGCCCTCCTCCGAGTGGGCGCACATATAGATGACCGAGCGCGCGAAACGCTCGTCGGTCATGGCCGGCATGGCCACGAGCAATTGCCCGCCGAGATAGCGGCCCCCCGCGTCGGGGTGCCCTTGGTCAACGTCCGTCATGATCTTAGATTAGCCTCACGGGCGCGCAAATGTGAAGCCCGACTTTCCCCCGCAAGATGGGTGGACACGGCTGGCAGGGGCGCTTGCGAAGAGTTGATTGGCGCCGGATGCGCCCCTCGGCCATAAGGCGGGAGGCGGGGCGAGGTTGGGACGGCTGCGGCCCGCAGGGCACCACGGGGCGCAGCTTGCAAGAGCGTGACGGTGACACGAGTGGACAGGACATTGGCGAAAGAGCCTGAGCACGTAACGGCGCGAGGCTGGGATTCGCGAGACTGGGACTTGCTGCGAGACTGGGACTTGCTGCGAGACTGGGACTTGCTGCGAGACTGGGACTTGCTGCGAGACTGGGGCTCGCGAGACTGGGGCTGGAGAGCGCTCCTCGGCGGGCTCCTCCTCGTCGGCCTGTTGCTCGCGCCATCCGGGGCGGAGGCGCGCGGCGCCATGTCGTCCGTCCCGGGACTGAATCTCCCGTCGGATGGAACGGGGCACGCCACCAATTGGATTGCCGGCTATCATGTCCGCACCCGGCTGATCGCCGGTCAGGCGCGCCCGCCGGGGGGCGCAGCGCAGCCGCTGGTCGGCGTCGAGATCGTGCTCGACGAGGGTTGGAAGACCTATTGGCGCACGCCGGGCGAATCGGGCGTGCCGCCCTATTTCGACTGGTCCGGCTCACGCAACCTCAAATCGGCAAAGGTCCTCTATCCGGCGCCGGTCCGCTTCACGGACAAGTACGGCACGTCCATCGGCTACAAGCACCAGGTGGTGTTTCCGATCGTGATCACACCGCGCGACCCCTCGAAGCCCGTCACCCTCCGCCTCGCCATGGAATATGGCGTGTGCAAGGAGATCTGCGTGCCCACCAAGGCCGAGATGGCGGTCCGCATCGACCCGGCGGGCCTGCGCATGAGCCCGCATGGCGCCCATTTGCAGCGCTATCTCGACCGCGTGCCCCGGGCAATGCCCCCGCGGGGCGGCGCCCTGCCGCGCATCCTCTCGCGCACGGCCAGGCTCGATGGCAAGACGCCGCATCTGCTGGTCGAGGCGCTCTTTCCGAAAGGCGCGGCCAAGTCCGATCTTTTCATCGAGGCGCCGGATGGCCTCTTCGTCCCCCTGCCCGAGCGCGAGGCGGCCGGCAAGCCCGGCGTGGTGCGCTTTCGCGCCGACCTCACCAAGGGCGAGGACCCGGGCTTGCTGAAGGGCAAGACCCTGCGCCTCACCCTGGTGAGCGGACAAGGAGCGGTGGAGGCGGACTGGCGCATCGACTGATCGCCGGCCCGCCACCGCACGCACGGACTCTGGGATCCCCCCACCCTGGCCCTCCCCACCAGGGGGAGGGGACCCTGACTGAGGGGGGCGGAGCGGGTCCCTGCCTCCCGCGGAGCGCTGGCCCCTCGAATGCTCCACGCTATCCCTTTCACGTCATCGCCGGCCTGTGAGCCGGCGATCCAGGGCGACAGGCGCCGCGCCCCGCGTTCGGCCAGAGCGCTTGCTCCGCACGACGAGGCATATTGGACGGGCGGCGCCGCTATCTCAGGCCGCCTCCAGAATGGCGGCGACCCCCATGCCACCGGCGGTGCAGATGGAGATCAGCCCGCGTCCGCCCTCTTTCGCGAGCAGCTTGGCGAGCGAGCCCATGATGCGCGCGCCCGTGGCGGCGAAGGGATGGCCGAAGGCGATGCTGGAGCCCTTGACGTTGAGCTTGTCCCGGTCGATGGGGCCGAGAGGCGCGTCGCGGCCGAGCACGCGCTTGCAATAGTCCGCATCCTCCCAGGCCTTGAGCGTGCACAGCACCTGCGCGGCGAAGGCTTCGTGAATCTCGTAGAAATCGAAATCCTGCAGGGTGAGGCCGGCGCGATCGAGCAGCCTCGACACCGCGACGGTCGGCGCCATCAGAAGGCCCTCGCCCGCCACGAAGTCGATGGCCGCATGCTGGGCATGGGTGAGCCAGGCCTGCACCTCCAGCCCCTTGGCCCGCGCCCAGTCCTCGGAGGCGAGCAGCACCGCCGAGGCGCCATCGGTGAGCGGTGTCGAGTTCGCCGCCGTCAGCGTGCCCCGCTCGGAGCGGTCGAAGACGGTCTTGAGCTCGGCCATCTTCTCCAGGCTAATGTCGGGGCGCAGATTGTTGTCCTGAAAGACGCCCGCATGCGGCACCAGAAGATCGTCGAGGAAGCCTTCCTCATAGGCGGCCGCTGCGTGTTTGTGGCTCCAATAGGCGAGCTCGTCCTGGGCCTCGCGGGTGACCTTCCACTCCTTTGCCATCAGCTCGCAGTGCTCGCCCATGGAAAGGCCCGTGCGCGGCTCGGCGACGCTCGGCGGCTGGGGCGCAAGCTCGCCCGGCCCGAACCCCTTGAAGGCTTTCAGCTTGGCGCCCAGGGAGCGCGCGCGGCTCGCCTCGGTGAGACGCTTGGCAAAGCGCTTGCTGAAGACGATCGGCGCATCGGAGATCGTGTCGGAGCCGGTGGCGATGCCGCATTCGATCTGCCCGGTGGCGATTTTCGCGCCGATGCCCATGGCCGCCTGGAGGCTCGTGCCGCAGGCCTGCATGAGCGTCACGCCCGGGGTTGCGGGATGAAGCGTGGTGCCGATCACCGCCTCGCGGGCGAGGTTCCAGTCCCGCGAATGGGTGACCACCGCGCCGCCAACCACCTCGTCGATGATCTCTCCGCCGAGGCCGAACCGGTCGACGAGGCCCTGGAGCGCCGTGGTCATCATCTCCAGATTGGTGGTGTCGGCATAGAGCGTGTAGGAGCGGCAGAACGGGATCCGCACCCCGCCAATGACTGCAACACGCCGCATGGACTGGTCCGACATGGCCTCTCCTCTCGATGATTCTCCGCACCCGCCGGGTCCGTCTTCACACCGTGGCCGGGGCGATGGTTCGGCCCCGATCGCCCGTCCGGGGCTCGCAGCCAGTTGGTGACAGCTCAGTTTCCGCGCGCCAACTTCTCTGCTGCGGACGCAGCGTCCTCGCTGGTCTTGTCTCCACTCTCGCGCGTTGTGGACGACGAGGCATCGCCGGCCCGAGCCGCGGACGCGCCGGCGGGGTCATGGGAAGGGCTTGCCCCGCCTTCCCCGTCTGCGCTCCTTGCCGGCCGGTCGCCGTCGCCCGCCTGCGCCCGGCCCGCCTCGGCGCCGACCGGGGCCGTCTCGCTCGCGCCCTCGCTTTCGCCGATCGCCGGCGCGGCGGAACGCTCGCCCCCGGGCCGTGTGCTCGCGCGGTAATGCAGCGGGCCGCCGCGGAAGGGCGCGAAACCGGTGCCGAAGATCACGCCCGCGTCGACCAGGTCCGCACTCGCGACGATGCCGTCCGCCAGGCAGCGCTCGCATTCGTCGATGAGCGGCGCGACCAGCGCCTCGCCAAGGCGCGCCAGCTCCTCCGCGTCGTACTCGCCCGGCTCGCGCTTGGGTTTGCCCTTCTCCCATTCATAGAAGCCCGCGCCGGTCTTCTTGCCGAGCTTGCCCTCGGCCACGAGGCGCCCGAGGGCCGAGTCCTTGCCGGCGCCCTGGTCGATGCCGAGGATCTCCGCCACATGCAGGCAGATGTCGAGCCCCACCTGGTCCGCGAGCTCGAGCGGGCCCACCGGCATGCCGAAGCTGCGGGCGGCCTCGTCGATCAGCTCGCGCTCGGTGCCGTTCTCAAAGCGCTCCATGGCCGCCATCATGTAGGGCGCCAGCACCCGGTTCACCAGGAAGCCCGGCTTGCTCGCCACGATCAGCGGGAACTTGCCGATGGCCTTGACGAAGGCGCAGCCGCGCTTGACCTCATCGTCGCGCGAGAGCGGGCTCTGCACCACCTCCACCAGGGGCAATTGCGCCACCGGGTTGAAGAAATGGAGCCCGATCAGCCGCCCCGGGTCCTCGAGCGCGGATGCGATCTCCTCGACGGGCAGGGAGGAGGTGTTGGTGGCGAGCACGGCACCGGGCTTGAGGCGCGGCTCGAGCGCCTTGAAGAGCCCCTGCTTGGCCTCGAGTTTCTCGACAATGGCCTCGATTACCACGTCGGCGCGCGGCAGATGCGCGCCGTCCTTGTCCAGGATCAGGCGTGCCATGGCGGCATCCACCGCGGTCTTGCGCTTCAGGCGCCGGCGAAAGAGCTTTTTCGCCCGCCCCTGGGCGTCCGCAAGCTGCTTGTCGGAGAGGTCCTGAAGGCTGACCTCCATGCCTGAGACCACGCACCAGGCGGCGATATCGGCCCCCATGGTGCCCGCGCCGATCACATGGGCGCGCAGCGGCCGGAAGGCCACATCCTTGGGGGCGAGGTCCTTGAGCATCTCCGAGAGGCGGAAGACGCGTCTCAGATTGCGCGAGGTGTCGGAGACCATGAGAGGCGCGAAATAGCGCGTCTCCGCCACCTTCATGCGCGGCTCGCT
The DNA here is from genome assembly GCA_027058255.1 of Methyloligella sp. Classification (GTDB taxonomy): domain Bacteria; phylum Pseudomonadota; class Alphaproteobacteria; order Rhizobiales; family JALUTE01; genus JALUTE01. Next base: position 7,190 of record JALUTE010000401.1, read on the forward strand.
GCCGCCATATTTCTCGAACAGCTCGATGAGCTTGAAGGGGGCGGGGTAGTGGTCCTCCCGCACCTTCTCGGCGGTCTTCTTGCGCATCTGACCGGCGAGCCAGCCTCTGAGCGGCCAGTGCCGAAGCAGCCGTTTCCAGGAGGCCGCGCCGCGCGAGCGCCGCTTGGAGAGCACCGCCTTGCGTGCCGCCCAGCGCAGCCGATGATGGGTGGGCACGAGCTGATCGACGAGGCCGATGCTGCGTGCCGCCGGCGGGCGCAGCATGCGGCCCGTGAGCATCATCTGCATGGCGTCCATGGCGCCGGCAAGGCGGATGGAGCGCACCGTGCCGTTGAGGCCGGGAAAAATGCCGAGCTTGACCTCGGGCAGGCCGAGCCGCGTGCCGTCCTCGCGGTCGGCGATGCGCCAGTCGCAGGCCATGGCGAGCTCCAGGCCGCCGCCGAGGCAATGGCCATGAATGGCCGCGACGGTGGGAATGGCGAGCCGCTCCAGCCGGTCGAGCAGCGCCGTGCCCTGGGTCACGGCCTCGCGGACCTCGGCCTCGGTGGTGAAACTCTCGAACTCGCGAATGTCCGCGCCGGCGATGAAGCTCGTCGCCTTGCCGGACATGATGACGAGCCCGCGGATGTCGCGGCTGCGGGCGCCATCCTCGACCCGCGAGAGGATCGTCTCCAGCTCCTCCCAGGCGCGCTTGCCCAGCGTGTTGGTGCTCTCGCCCTCGCGGTCGAGCACGGCCCAGGCGATCCCTTCGAAATCGACGTGGAAACGCCAGTCCTTCAGGTCACGAATTCGCTCGTCCGAATTGTCCGACATGGGTTGGTGCTCACTCTGCAGCCGCTATGGTCTCGTCGTCCGTGCCGGAGGCCTGGGACGTTCGATAATGGGGCTTGACCGATTCGGCATCGAAATGATCGACGGCGATGACCCTGGCGGTGAGGTCCTCGATTTCGCGCAGGCGCGCGGCCTCCCTCGCCGCGATCACGCCCTTCTCCTCGGCCTCGCCGATCCAGTCGCGGCCGTGATAGCGGCGCACGATCCCCTTGCGCACGGCGCGCTCCACCTTGCGCGCGATCTCCTCTCCGGCCACGACCTTCTCGAGCGCCACCTCGAGCATGCCCATGGGATCGCTCGCGTCTCGGCTCACATGAATGAACCGGGTGAGGCGGTCGCGCACATCGCCGGGCTCCAGAACCATGCGCACCGCGGCCTTGCCCTTGGCGTCGCTCGCGGGCCTGGCCCGCATGCCGAGCGGAAAGACCAGCGCCCTGAGAAGCCAGCGCACGGGCAGGGCGGGAAAGTTGTCGATGGTGCCGCGCAGGGCGAGCCAGAAGCGATAGAGCGCATTCTGGGCCGCCATGTCGAGAACGACTTGGTCGCGGGTCGGCTTGCCGTCGTCCTCGAAGCGCTTGAGCATGCAGGAGAGAAGGTAGAGCTCGGAGAGTGCATCGGCCATGCGGCCGGTGAGCTTCTGGCGCGTCTTGAGGGCGCCGCCCAGGATGGCGACGGAAAGGTCGGCGACGAGGGCGAAGCTGCGCGAGGCGCGGGCAAGCTGGCGATACCAGCGGGCCGTGCCCGAGGCATGGGACGGCGTGCTGGCGAAAACGCCGCCGGTCAGGTTGTGGAACAAGGCGCCGAACACATTCGCCATGGCGAAGGACACATGGCCCGCCAGGGCGCCGTCGAAGGCGGCGAGCCCCAGCTCCTCGTCCGGGTTCTGGGCGGCGTTGATCTCCTTGTAGAGCCAGGGATGGCTCCTGAGCGCCCCCTGGGAGAAGGTGATCAGGCTGCGGGTGAGGATGTTGGCGCCTTCCACGGTGATGCCCACCGGCACCATCTGATAGGCGGCCTGGAGATAGTTGTGCGGCCCGTCGCAGATGCCCCGCCCGCCATGGATGTCCATGGCGTCGTTGACGCATTGGCGCATGCGCTCGGTCGACTGGTACTTGAGCAGGGCCGAGATGACCGCGGGCTTCTCGCCGCGCGCGACCATGGCCGCCGTCACGGCCCGGCCCGATTCGAGCACATAGGCCTGCTCGACAAGGCGCGCGAGGGGCTCCTCGATGCCCTCCATGCGGCCGATGGCGATGCCGAACTGCTTGCGGATGCGCGCATAGGCGCTGGAGACCCTGAGCATGGTCTTCGCGGCGGCGGCGCTGGAGGCCGGCAGCGAGATGGAGCGCCCGGCCGAGAGGCATTCCATCAGCATGCGCCAGCCCTGGCCCGCCATGGCCTCCCCGCCGATGATCCAGTCCATGGGAATGAAGACGTCCCGCCCCCAGGTCGGCCCGTTGGAGAAGGCCGAGCCGCAGGGCAGGTGGCGCCGTCCGATCTCGACGCCGGGATGGTCCGTCGGCACGAGGGCGAGGGTGATGCCGATATCCTCCTCGCGCCCGAGAAGGTGATCCGGGTCGAAGAGCCGGAAGGCGAGGCCGAGCAGGGTGGCCTTGGGTGCGAGGGTGATGTAGCGCTTGTCCCAGTGGAGGCGGATGCCGAGGGTCTCCTTGCCGTCCACCGTCTCCCGGCACACCACGCCGATATCGCGCATGGCGGCGGCATCCGAGCCGGATGTGGGGCCGGTGAGAGCAAAGCAGGGGATCTCGTCGCCGCGGGCAAGGCGGGGCAGGAAATGCGCCTTCTGGGCGTCGGTGCCATATTTCTCGATCAGCTCTCCCGGGCCGAGGGAGTTGGGCACCATGACGATGGTGGCAACGTCCGGCGAGCGCGAGGCGATCTTGCCGAGCACGAGCGATTGCGCCTGGGCCGAGAAGCCGAGCCCGCCATGCTCCTTCGAGATCAGCATGCCGAGAAAGCCGGCCTCGGCGATGAAGTCCCAGATCTCCTGCGGCACCTCGCGCTCCGTATGGCGGATGCGCCAATCGTCGATCATGCCGCAGAGCGTTTCCGTCGGCCCGTCGAGAAAGGCGCGCTCCTCGTCCGTGAGCGTGATCTCGGGCACCGCCCTGAGCGCGGTCCAGTCCGGATTCCCCGAGAAGAGCTGCGCATCCCAGCCGACCGTGCCGGCCTCCAGGGCCTGTGCCTCGGTATCGGAGACGGGGGGGAGGATCTTCTTGACCATGGCGAAGACCGGCGCGACCAGGACGCGGCGACGGAGCGGCGTGTAGGAGAGGGCGCCGAGTGCGATCGCGGGCAGCCAGCCGAGCAACAGGACGCCGGGGCCGAATCCGGGCCAATGCAGGGTGCCGCTGGCCAGGCCGAGGTCGACAAGCAGCGCGGCGATGGCGAAGGCGGCGGCCCAGGCCCACAGTGGCGCCTGGCGGATGGCGAGGGCGAAGACGGCGAGAGTGCACAGTCCGACGAAGAGAAGCGCGGCCATGGCTGTCTGCCTCCTGTGGTGCCGGCGTGGCCGTTCGACCGACCGAGGCCCGCAAGCCGGACCTCAAATCTATGGGGGGTTGACGTTAACGTCAACTTAACGACAAAGTGTCACCCCGCGTGGATCGTGCGAGACCGCAATGGCGGGCGCCATAGGCCGGCCGGTCACTCCGAAGTATATCGGGTTTTCCCCGGGGCTGCGACGAAAATGCTCATGGTGCGGATGGCTGCTCGCCACAATCGCAGTCTCTCATGGGAGCGGCTCAAGACCCGTCGAGGCCCGCGCGGGCAGGTGTTGCGCGGCGTGTGGGCGGCGGGCCCTGACAGCGTCGCGAACGCCGTCGCGATGCGTGCCGGGGGAGAGGGCAGGCCAGGCGGGGGCGCGCTTCGCAAACCATGCGACGATTTACTACCCCCGGGCGACTGTCTGCATTGTTGCAAATATCAAGAACCTTGAATACGTTCTTGAATCCAGGAAAGGGTGCGGGCATGGGAGCGGCCGTCACACGTCGCCAGGCCCGCCCGCGAAAAAGGCGGTCAACCATGGACGCACCAACCATCGCATCCGAGCGGAGACCCATGGCCTCAGACGACAATGACATGCTGGAATCCATGCGGTCTGCCGCCGAGGAGGCTGCGGAGCTCCTGCGTTCCATCGGCAGCCCGTATCGGCTGATGATCCTCTGTCTGTTGATGGAGAGCGAGAAGACGGTCACCGAGATCTGCGAGGCGATCGGCGCCCGCCAGAGCCTGACCTCGCAGCATCTGACGCGTCTGCGCCTCGATGGCCTGGTCAAGGCGGAGCGTCGGGGGCATTTCGCCTATTATTCCTTGCGCGATACCCTTGCCAAGGACATCGTCTCGACCCTCTATGAGCATTATTGCGCCAAGGGCATGGTCTCGCCCACCAAGGGGTGAGCGGGCTCGTCCCTGCGCGCCGTGATGCGCGCCCTCGCCGTCCCTCGGGCAGGGAAGTGCGGCGTGTTTCGCCCCTTTCGGGCGTGTGCCGCGTTCCCTTTCGTCGTCCCGCGCCCGGCGCGGCGTGGAGCGATGCACGGCGTATCCGGGCCTTCGCCTTCGCCTTCAATGCACCGTTCCCGGCCCGGCATCAACGCAGGCCGCGCCCTGGGCCCAGCTTGGCGAAGATCGCCCGCCTGCGAGGCTATTCGGTCTCCTTCGGCGTCAGCGAGGCGAAATAGGTGGCGAGAGCGTGGATCTGCTCATCGTCCAGGGACTTCACCACCGACACCATGGCCGGATTGTCCCGCTCGCCGGTCTTGTAATAGCCGAGGGTTTCCTTGAACGTCTCGATGTCCCAGCCGACGATCGCCGGAATGCCATTGTCGACGCCGTCGATCCGGTGACATGTGGTGCATTCGCCGGCGAGATACTCCCCATATTCGCGCACCTCGTCCGCGCGCACGGTCGCGGTGAGCAAGGATGTACCGAACACCAGCGCGGCAGAGATCAGAACGGACCGTCTCCACATCTGAACCATCTCCTTGTCCGGGCTCTTTCCTCGGATGGCCGGCCTTGTCGGCCGGTTCTCGGACGCTTGTTTGGTCTTATACATGAAACGCGGCGATGTCGTCACGGGCGCCCCCACTCCGGCCTTTGTCCCCGCGCCGCACGGGACGCATCGCGGGGGCTCGCCAGAGGCATTGCAGGGGCTTGCGCAAAACGGGCGCCGGGGATCCGGCGCCCGCCATTCGGTCCCGGTGAGCCGGCCGCCCCGGCGCTCCAGCACGCCGGCACGCGGCCTTGCTCCTCGTGACCCGCCTTGCAACCGTTGCGGCCGGGGCGGAGATGAGAGCGCCAATGGGCTGGCGCCCGCCCCGCCCCGGCGCGCCGGGGATGGCGATCAGGTCTTGGCGAACATGTCGGCGGTGATGCCCGCATACCAGCCCACGGACTCCTTGTAGGTCTGGGCACGCAGGGCCGCATCCTCGCCGGTCTTGGAGATGAACTTGGAGGTGATCTCCACCATCTCCTTGCCCGCCTTGTAGCTGGCGCCGACCTTCACACCATTGTTGGTCGAGATCAGCGACCAGCAGGTGTTGCGGAACCGGGCCGGGAACTTCTTCTTGCCCGCGAGCGCCGCAACGATGGCGTTGGCCACCACCTTCGCCTGGCTGTTGGCCGAGAAGCCGGATTTCGGCATCTTCTTGGCGATGGACGCATCGCCCAGCACATGCACGTCCTTGGCGATGGTGGAGGAGAAGTCCTCCGGCCGGATCGGGCACCAGTCACCCTTGGCGACCCCCGCCTTGTGGACGATCATGCCCGCCCGCTGGGCCGGGATGATGTTGGCCACCGCGGCGGTGATCTTCTCGCCATCGCCCGTCCACACGGTCATGGTCTTCGGGTCCACCTTCTTGACGCCGCCGCCGCTCATGTCCGGCGGGACCCACTCGACGATGTCGGAATAGTGCTGATTCCAGCCCTCCTGGAACAGGGCCATCTTCGAGAATTTCTTCTTCGGATCGAAGATGATGAGCTTGGACTTCGGCTTGTGGTACTTCAGATAGTGCGCGATCATCGAAGCGCGCTCATAAGGTCCGGGCGGGCAGCGGAACGGGTTGGTGGGCGGCGACATCACCACCACGCCGCCATCCTCCATGTCCAGGAGCTGGCGCTTGAGAATGCGCGTCTGGACCCCCGCCTTCCAGGCGTGCGGCATCACCTCGGCGGCCTCCGGCGAGTAGCCCTCGATGGTCGCATATTTGAGGTCGATGCCCGGCGAGAGCACGAGCTTGTCATAGGAAAGCGTGCTGCCGCCCTTGAGCTTCACCGTCTTCTTGGCGGTGTCCACATCGGTCGCCCAGTCGTGCACCACCTTGATGCCGAGCTTGGCCAGCCCGTCATAGCTGTGGGTGATGGAGGCGAAGGAGCGGAACCCGCCGATATAGAGGTTGGAGAAGAAGCAGGTGGTGTAGCGCGGCTGCACCTCCACCAGCGTCACGTCCAGGCCCGGCGCCGCCTTCTTGACATGATGGGCGACCGTGGCGCCGCCCGCGCCGCCGCCGATGATCACCACCTTGCCCTTGCCCTGGGCGAAGGCGAAACTGCCGAAGGATGCCGAGGCCGCCACGGCGCCCGCTGCCCCAACGAGTTTCGAGAATTGGCGTCGATTCAGGTCTTTCATTCGCTCCTCCCTAGCGTTACCGAAATGGAAATCCAGTGCGCCCCACTATCACAGAATTTTTGAGATTTCCAGCAGCTTTTCGCTGGCGGGGTGGAATATTTTTCCACCCGCCTCGGGCGCGCGCCGATATTGGCGAACCTTATCGCCGTTGCGCCATCCGGTTGAGCCATCCAGGGAGGCGTTTAACCTCGTCCCCATTCCATATGGATGCCAGATTTACTTCTGACTCTGCTTATTTCCGGGCATATACCCAAGTTTACCAAGTATATCGCCCAGAAGGTCCCAAAAGAAATCTTCTCCGGGGTAGCCGACGATGCGCCCAACCTCCTTCTTCCCGCGCAGCACGATGAAGGTGGGGGTGAAGACGACCTGCTTGATGCCCGTGTCATCGACGTCGCTGATGTCAATCCGAGTGAGCGGGGCAAAGCGACCTTCCGGTGTCTTGGAATAGATGACGCCGACTTCCTCCTCCCAGCGCTCGCAATACTCGCACCCCATCTCGTAGAACATGATCAGCGAAACGGAGTCTGCGCCCGCGCCGCCCATCGTGGCGCCGGCCTGTGCCGTGGGGGCGTGCGTTCGGGCGACCGCCGAGGGCGCGCGGACCGCGAGCGCCAGCAAGGCAAGAAGAAGGGCCAGCATGCAAGCGTAAGCGGCCCGGCCAGGGGTTTGGGGGGCGAATGATGGCATCAACTCCTCCGCTTGTGGGATGCTTTTGGGATGGTCGCGTTCCCTCCGGCCGATCTGTGGCACGGGGCGCACGCCGGCGGTCCAGGCCCTGCGGCGACAGGCCGCCAAGTTCTCGTTTGCATCATCCCATTCTAATATGATACGAGAGAGACGCAATCAGCCAAATTGGGTCGGGTGCGGGGGTCGCTTCCGAGCGTCGAGTTCGGAAGGATCCGAGCAAACCGGGGTATGCTTGGCGGATGGCAATGGTCCACGCATCGGCTGCATCGGCACATGCCGGGGGCAGGCGGAGCGACGGCCTTCGGTAACCGGGCCGACGGGTCCCTGGGGCACGCACACCCATGGCGGTGGGCAGGCTGCGGGCGGCTTTAGGGTCGGCAAGGCGCGTCAGCGGCCGAAGGTCGGGTCTGGATCGGCGCTCGGGGCCGTGCCGGCCGTCGGACCGGCCGGGTCCGGGACACTCCTTATCTCTAAGGAGGGCGAGCGAACGTCTGGCTTGGGCCACGCAAGCGGATCGAGCACGGGCGTCACGAATGTCCGTCAAGGACGAGGACGCGTTCCAACGGATAAGATCACTAAAGGGACGCGGTGAATTCGGTGCAAACCGACGAAGCGAGAGGAAACGATGACGGAAAGGATCCAACTCAAAGTGATTGACCGTCGTGACTTTGTCCTTGGGGCAAGTGCAGTCGCGGCACTGGCTGCGTTCCTGCCCCTCGGTGCAGGTCGCGCTGAGGCGAAGGTCTCGTGGCAGGATGCGATGAAGGCCGTCATTGGCGATGCCAAGCCCACCATGGGCAAGGTCGCGCTGGAGCTGCCGGAGATCGCGGAAAATGGCAACACCGTGCCCTTCACCGTCTCCGTGGACAGCCCCATGACGGGCAATGACTATGTCAAGGCGGTCCACATCTTCGCCACCGGCAATCCGGCCCCGGATGTGGTGAGCTTTTTCTTCACGCCCGCCAGCGGCAAGGCCAAGGCCACGAGCCGCATGCGCCTGGCCAAGACCCAGGACGTCGTCGCCGTTGCGGAGATGAGCAATGGCAAGGTGTATATGGGCAAGCGCAGTGTGAAGGTCACAATCGGCGGCTGCGGCGGCTGATCGGCGGGAGGAGAGAAGAAAAATGGCAAAACCACGCGTTAAGGTGCCCGGCAAGGCCAAGGCGGGCGACGTGATTCTGATCAAGACCCTCATCTCGCACAAGATGGAAACCGGTCGGCGGAAGAACAAGAAGACGGGCGAGCTCATTCCCCGGAAGATCATCAATTCCTTCGTTGCCAAGTTCAACGGCAAGGAGGTGTTCCGGGCGAAGATGCATCCGGGCATTTCGGCCAACCCCTATCTCGCATTCCATGTGAAGGTGCCCGCCTCCGGCGAGTTCGAGTTCACCTGGACCGAGGATACGGGCAAGACCTGGTCGGCAAAGAAGAAGATCGCGGTCGGCTGAGGCTCGCCCGGGATTGAGATGGAACGGGCCCGGCGGGCCATCCGCGCCAAGCGGATGTCGCCGGGCCCTTTTTGTCTCGTCTCTGCCTCTTGGCGCCGTGCGGCCGCCAGATGTGGCCGCCGACGGGGGGAGAAGGCGGGCCCGCCCGGCCCCGCCCATTCGGTGCGATTGCCGCGGGCCTTGCCATCGCTGCGGGCGGCGTGACGGCCGGCGCGCACGCAGGGCCGTCACGTGGCCCTGCAACCGCTTGGCCCTGCAACCGCTTGGCCCTGCAACCGCTTGGCCCTGCAACCGATAGCAACCTACAACCGATAACAGCAACCTATAGCTGATAGAAGAACCAAAGGGACGGCGAAGCGACGTCGCTCCCGCCAACCAGGACCCACCCGCAGCCTCCCTCATCCGGTATCCAGACCGCCGCGTTCCGTCCGGGACCTGCCCGGTCGTGCGGTCGCTCGCCGGCCGGGCCGGGGCGCGGGTCAGAATGGAAGGAACGAGACATGGCCGACGATCCGATCATCGCGCAGAAGGCGCCTTACGCGTTCGAGCTCGTGCAGGGCAAGCGCTATGCCTGGTGCCGATGCGGGCGCTCCAAGACCCAGCCGCTGTGCGATGGATCCCACAAGGGAACCGGCATCGACCCGCTGGTCTTCACCGCGGAGAGCTCCGGCACCGCCTATCTGTGCGGCTGCAAGCGCACGGGCAACGCGCCCTTCTGCGATGGAACCCACAACGACCTGTAACCCACAACGACCTCGAACCCACGACCATCCGTGACATGTGCGGCCAGCCCCGGGGCGCGCCCCTCTGCCCGGTGCCCGTTTTTCATCACTTCGTCTGAGAAAGGCACGACAAGGCCGCCGCGACGTTGTATGTAGGGGCGAGGCATGGCTCGGGGGCGCATGCGCCCCTTGCATGGCTTGGGGGCGGGGGCGCGCCTTTCGCAGATGCGAGGATTGGACCGAGCCTCGAGCTCCCCACCGCACGCCATCGCCGAGGGGCCACGGGCGCCCGCGCGGTCGCGAGACGGCGTTCGAGGAGGATGAGGAGACGCAAGGGGGAGGGCTTTCGGGCCAAGCGCGAGGCATGGAATATTTCCTGCAGCAGCTCATCAATGGCGTCACGCTCGGATCGATCTACGGGCTGATCGCCATTGGCTACACCATGGTCTACGGCATCATCGGGATGATCAATTTCGCCCATGGTGACATTTTCATGGTCGGCGCCTTCATCGCGCTCATCTTCATCATCGCACTCGGCTTCACCGCCGGCACCTCCTTCATCCTGCTGGTGCTGGCGCTCATGCTGGTGCTGGTCATCGCCATGGTGCTGACCAGCATCTGGGGCTGGACGGTGGAACGGCTGGCCTACCGGCCCCTGCGCGAGTCCTTCCGCCTCGCCCCCCTGATCACGGCCATCGGCATGTCGATCGTGCTCCAGAATCTCGTTCAGATTCTCCAGGGCGCGCGTGTCAAGCCGCTCCAGCCCATCATCACCGGCGGCTATGTGATCATGGAGAAGGACGGTTTCGTGGTGAACCTGTCCAACATCCAGATCCTGATCGTGGTGACCACGGTGATTCTGATGGCCGTCTTCTCGCTCATCATTGCCAGGACGGAGCTCGGCCGGGCGCAGCGCGCCTGCGAGCAGGACCGGGTGATGGCAGCCCTGGTGGGTGTCAATGTGGACCGGACGATCTCCCTCACCTTCGTGATCGGAGCGGCGCTCGCCGCCGTCGCCGGCCTCATGTATCTGCTCTACTATGGCGTGATCGACTTCTATATCGGCTTCGTCGCCGGCATCAAGGCGTTCACGGCGGCCGTGCTCGGCGGCATCGGCTCTCTGCCGGGTGCCATGCTGGGGGGCATGACCATCGGCCTGATCGAGACCTTCTGGTCCGCCTATTTCACGGTGGAATACAAGGACGTGGCGGCCTTCTCGATCCTTGCCATCGTGCTCATCTTCCTTCCCTCCGGCCTGCTTGGAAAACCCGAAGTGGAAAAGGTCTGAGCCTTGGTGGACACTGCCGAAACAGCAGCCGGAGACGTCGCCCGGAGCGGGCGTGCGATGCCGCGCCTTCTCGATGCGCTGAAGGACGCAGGAATCGCCGGGCTGATCGCGCTCGGCCTCGCGATTCCCATCTGGAGCCATCTGACGGTGCAGAAGCCCGGGGGGCTTGTCCTGGAGCAGCGCTGGTGGCTGGTCGCCATTGCGGTGGCCACCGTCTTCGCGGGCCGGCTTGTGCTCAACCTGTTCTGGTGGCCGCGCCGCGGCGCCGCGGCCGGTCTCGGCCGGCAGGTTGCCCGCATTGCTGCGCCGCTCGCCGGCGCCGAGAAATGGCTCGGCCCCGCGCTCATCGGCCTGGCCATCCTCATGCCGTTCCTGCCCTTCTCGAACCGCTACATCATGGACCTCGCGATCCTGGTCCTCACCTATGTGATGCTCGGCTGGGGTCTCAACGTGGTGGTGGGGCTGGCCGGCCTGCTCGATCTCGGCTATGTGGCCTTCTACGCGGTCGGGGCCTATTCCTATGCCCTCATCGCCACCACCTTCGGCCTCTCCTTCTGGGTCTGCCTGCCGCTCGCCGGTCTCTTTGCGGCCACCTGGGGAGTCATTCTGGGCTTTCCGGTCCTGCGCCTGCGCGGGGATTATCTCGCCATCGTCACCCTCGCCTTCGGTGAGATCATTCGCATCATCCTGATCAACTGGTACGACCTCACCAATGGCCCCGACGGCATCACGGGCATTCCCCGCCCGAGCTTCTTCGGTCTCGAGTTCAAGCGCTTCGGAGACAACACCTTTGCCGGCTTCTTCGGCCTGGAATACTCCCCCATCCAGCGCATCATATTCCTCTATTACGTGATCCTGGTGCTGGCGCTGATCACCAACATCGTCACGGTGCGCCTTCGCCGCCTGCCGGTGGGGCGGGCCTGGGAGGCCCTGCGCGAGGACGAGATCGCCTGCCGCTCCCTCGGCATCAACACCACCAGCACCAAGCTCACCGCCTTCGCCATCGGTGCCATGTTCGGCGGCTTCGCCGGCTCCTTCTTCGCCACGCGGCAGGGCTTCATCAGCCCGGAATCCTTCACCTTCATCGAAAGCGCGATCATTCTTGCCATCGTCGTTCTCGGCGGAATGGGAAGCCAGATCGGCATCGCCATCGCCGCGGTGGTGATGATCGGGGGCTTCGAGCTCTTTCGCGAGCTGGAGCTCTATCGCATGCTCATTTTCGGCCTGGCCATGGTGGGCATCATGGTCTGGAAGCCGCGCGGCCTCGTCTCCAGCCGCGCGCCGACCATCGCCATCGGCAAGCGAAAGGCCATATCCAGCGATCTTGTCGGCGAGGGGCACGGATGAGCGAGGGCGAGACCAGAGCCTGGGAGCGCGCCCCCGTGCTCACGGTCGAGCATCTGACCATGCGGTTCGGCGGGCTGGTGGCGGTGCACGATCTCAGTTTCACCGCCGGGCGAGGCGACATCACGGCCCTGATCGGCCCCAATGGCGCCGGCAAGACGACGGTCTTCAATTGCATCACCGGCTTCTACAAGCCCAGCGAGGGCATGATCACCCTCGCCCATCCGGACGGCTCCACCTTCCTCCTCGAGCGTCTCGACGACTATCGCATCGCCTCCAAGGCGCATGTGGCGCGCACCTTCCAGAACATTCGCCTCTTCTCCGGCATGAGCGTGCTGGAGAACCTGCTCGTCGCCCAGCACAACCGCCTCATGCGGGCCTCGGGCTTCACCTTTGCGGGGATCATCGGCCTTGGCACGTTTCGCCGCGCGGAGGAGAAGGCGGTGGAGCTCGCCAAATACTGGCTCGAGCGCACGGGCCTCCTGGAGCGGGCGGACGATGCGGCGGGCGACTTGCCCTATGGCGATCAGCGCCGGCTTGAGATCGCGCGCGCCATGTGCACCCAGCCCGTGCTCCTGTGTCTCGACGAGCCGGCCGCCGGCCTCAATCCGCGCGAGAGCCACGAGCTCAATCAGTTGCTCCTTTCCATTCGCGAGAGCGAGAACATCTCCATCCTGCTGATCGAGCACGACATGGGCGTGGTGATGGAAATATCGGACCACATCATCGTGCTCGACTATGGCGAGAAGATCGCCGACGGAACGCCGCAGCAGGTGCGCACCGATCCGGCGGTCATCGCCGCCTATCTGGGTGTCGAGGACGAGGAGGTGGAGGCGGTCGAGAAGGAGATCCTGCAATGAGCGGGGCGTCCGGCACGAGCATGGCCGCAGCCAGTCGCGCGGCCGGCGCCGAGGCGCGCGCCGGAAGCGCGGCCGACAGGCCAGGCGCGCCCCTCCTCGAGGTGCGGGGCGTCACCACGGCCTATGGCAAGGTGGTCGCGCTGCGCGGCGTCGACCTCGAGGTGCGCCGCGGCGAGATCGTGACCCTGATCGGCGCCAATGGCGCGGGCAAGACCACGCTCATGATGACCATTTGCGGCAATCCGCGGGCGCGCTCGGGGCAGATCCTCCTCAAGGGCGAGGACATCACCCGTCTGCCGACCCATGAGATCATGCACCGGGCCATCGCCCAGGCGCCCGAGGGGCGGCGCATCTTCCCGCGCATGACCGTGCTCGAGAACCTGCAGATGGGCTCCATTCTCGCCCCCGACGACAGCTTCGAGGAGGACCTCGCGCTCGTCTACGAGCTGTTTCCGATATTGAAAAGCCGGTCCGACCAGAGGGGCGGGACGCTCTCGGGCGGCGAGCAGCAGATGCTTGCCATTGCCCGCGCTCTCATGGGCCGCCCGGAGCTGCTGCTGCTTGATGAGCCGTCATTGGGCCTGGCGCCCATGATCGTGCGGCAGATCTTCGACATCATCCGACAGCTTAATCGCGAGCGTGGCCTCACGGTGTTCCTCGTGGAGCAGAACGCCTATCACGCCCTCAGGCTTGCCCATCGCGGCTATGTGATGGTGAACGGGCAGATCACCATGAGCGGCACGGGCGAGGAGCTCCTGCACCGGGATGAGATCCGTGCGGCCTATCTCGAGGGGGGAGCGTGAGCCATGAGCCTGTTGTGGGAGATCTCGCCCTGGGTGTTTCTCCTGGTGACCGTGGCGCTCGGTGGTGGTGCGGCCTGGCTTGCCGGGCGCGGCCTGGCGCTCGCCTGGCGGCCCTATTGGCGCGTCGTGCTCTATATGCTCATCCTCGGCGGCGCCGTGCGTTTTCTCCATTTTGCCCTGTTCGATGGCACTCTGCTCTCGCCCTACTACTATGTCATCGACACCATCGTGCTGATCATTGCGGCCTCGCTCGGCTTCCGGATCACGCGCACCAACCAGATGGTCAATCAGTATCGCTGGCTCTACCGGCGCACGAGCCCCTTCACCTGGGCCGAGCGCCAGCTAGAGCAAGCCGGGCGCGAGGGCGGCCGGGGATGAGGGGCGGGGCCGGCGCGCCGCGCCGTGCCGCGGCGAAGGCAACCGAGGAAGGTGCGAGAATTTCCGCCTCGTTCTCGCCCTGAATTGTGTTAAGTGTCTGGGGCGAATTGGGGCCCGGCGGGACAGTTGTCCGGGCTGTTCGGCGTGCCGATCGGGCATGTGACAAATCGGGAGGAAGAAACTCATGAAACGACTCTTCGTGGCGGCTCTTGCCCTCGCCATGGGGCTCGGCATCTCCGCCGGCGCTCGGGCGGATATCAAGATTGCGAGCATCGGCCCGATGACCGGCCAGTACGCCACCTTCGGCGCCCAGTTCAAGGCGGGTGCCGAGATGGCTGTCGCCGACCTCAACAAGGCGGGCGGCGTGTTGGGGCAGAAGATCCAGCTTATCCTGGGCGATGATGCCTGCGATCCCAAGCAGGCCGTTGCGGTCGCGAACAAGGTGGTGGGGCAGGGCGTCGTGTTCGTTGCCGGCCATTTCTGCTCCGGCTCCTCGATCCCGGCCTCGAAGGTTTACGAGGAGGAGGGCATCGTCCAGATCTCGCCGGCCTCGACCAACCCCAAGCTCACCGACGAGGGTGGGCCGAACGTCTTCCGCGTCTGCGGACGTGACGATCAGCAGGGATCCGTGGCTGGCAAATATCTCGCCACCAAGTTCAAGGACAAGCGGATCGCCATCTTCCACGACAAGACGGCTTACGGAAAGGGCCTTGCCGAGGAGACCCGAAAGGCCATGAACGCGGCCGGCAAGAAGGAGGCGATGTTCGGGGCCTATACGGCCGGCGAGAAGGACTACACCGCCCTCGTCTCCAAGCTCAAGAAGAACAAGATCGACGTCCTCTATCTCGGCGGCTATCACACCGAGGCGGGGCTGATCGTGCGCCAGATGCGCGCGCAGGGCATGAAGACCCAGCTCGTCTCGGGCGATGCCCTGGTGACGGACGAGTACTGGTCCATCACTGGCGATGCCGGCGAGGGCACGCTGATGACCTTCTCGCCCGACCCGCGCGCCAATCCGGCGGCGGCCGAGGTGATCAAGCGTTTCCGCGCCAAGGGCATCGAGCCGGAAGGCTATGTGCTCTACACCTATGCCGCGATCCAGGCCTGGGCCCAGGCGGCCGAGAAGGCCGGCTCCGTCGATCCGGCCAAGGTGATCAAGGCGCTGAACTCCATGGAGTTCGACACGGTGATCGGCAAGTTCCGCTTTGACAAGAAGGGTGACCCCAACCTGCCGCCCTACGCCTTCTATCGCTGGAGCAAGGGCAAATACGCCCAGATCACCAACTGAGGCGTTCGGACCGCACATGATCGCAGCCCGCGCGGGATCGCCGCCCGCGCGGGCTGCGATCATGTGCGGTCCGAACG
>JALUTE010000402.1 GCA_027058255.1 Methyloligella sp.
GCGGGGGCACGATCGATCCGTGCACCAACTGCATCCTCGTCAACGTCCAGGACCCGCAGCCTGCCGGCTGTGTCGAGGAGGCCGAGGCCTGCGACTGAACGATCCCGCGCCCGATCCCGTCCGCCGTTCGTCTCCCCTGCGTTCTCCAAGCCCCGCGACCAGGCCCATGCACCCTTCGGACCGCCCCGCCCGCCGCCGTAGCAGCCCCACGATCCGCCGGTCGGTGCTCGCCCTCGCCGCGGCCGTCTGGCCGGTCGTGGGATCCGCGTCGCTGTCCCGGGTGTCATCGCCCCCCTGGTTCTGCGCGGTTATCACGTACCCCGTCGGCGCCTGGAAGACCAGGTAGTAGTCGCCGGGGAAGAGGCCGGTAAACGCGTACTGGCCGGTGCCATCGGTGGTGGTCGTGCCCACAAGGGTGCCGCCCGCGGTGTACAGGCGAACGGTCACGCCCCCGAGGGGTGGCTCTCCGCTGTCCTGAATGCCGTTGCCGTTGGTGTCCACCCAGGCGTAATCGCCGATGCGGGCCGGGGTGAGGATGGCCACTTCGTCGGCGTCGGAGGCTGTGGGCACCGAGTCACCGTACTCGTCCGTGGCGCCGCTCACCGTGGCCGTGTTGGTGGTCGTGCCCGGCGTGGTGGAGGCGAGAGCCTGGAAGTTCACCGTGACCACCACACTGCCGCCGGGGGCCAGCGATCCCGCGCCGGTCAGGTCGTTCCAGGTGAGGGTTCCGCTCGGCGTCGTGCTGTCCGGCGCAGGAGTGGCGCTGACGAACTGGAGTTTCGTGGCGTCAAACGTGTCCGTGAGCGGCAGCACGTCGATGGTCGTGTCGCCCGTGTTCTGCACGGTGATTTGGAACTGCACCGCGTGGCCGACCAGCACCGGGCTGTCGGTGACCCGCACTTTGGTAACGGTGACCTGCGGGTTGGTGGTGATCAGGGTGTTGTCCTCATCACACACGTCGTCCGGATGGTCGCCGTTTTCATCTGTCGCGCTTTCGACGCAGGCCCGGTTGGTCAGGGTGTCCGGGTTGCTGGTGTCGGTCACGTTGAACGTGACCTCAAAGGAGAGGCTGGCGCCCGGCGCCAGCGAACCGGCGCCTGTCACGTCACTCCACGTGACCGTGCCGGCCCCTTCATCCACGGTGGGGGTAACGCCGGAAGTGTCGGCCTGGTAATCCAGGTAAGCGGTGGGGAACGTGTCCACCACCGGCACGACCTCCAGGGCCGTGTCGCCGGTGTTTTGCACGGTAATGCGGTACGTCAGTTGTCCGCCGATGGGCACGTGCGTGTCGCTGCCCACGAGTTCCTTGGTGATGGACACGGCCGGGTGGGTAATGCGGTAGAACGCGGTGTCTTCCACCGGTCCGACGCTATCGCCGTTCTCGTCGGTGCCGGAGGCTTCGGCGTAGTTGTGAATCTTCGCGTGCTCGCTGCCGTTCCAGGAGGACTGCTCGGCCAGGAAGGTCACGATGATGTTCGTGCTCTCGCCCGGATTCAGCGGTCCGATGTTGGACCAGTTCAGCGTGCCGTCGTCGGCCGAGTTGTCGGGTGCCGGCGTCGCGCTCTGGAAGGCGTAGTAGTCGGTGTCGTACGTGTCCACCAGCGAGACGGTGTTCAACACCGTGTCCCCGGTGTTCTGGACGGTGATGATGAACTGCACCGTTGTCCCGGCGGGCACGTACTGTTCCGGCGGGGCCGGGTTGTACCGTTCCTTGGTAATGCTCAAACCGGGGTTGCTGATTTCCACATCCGCACCGTCCGAGTCGTCGGGCGCGGTGTTGTCGTTCTGGTCCGTGGCGCCACTCACCGTGGCCGTGTTCGTGGTCACGTCACCGGGCAGGGCCTGGGTGCTGGCGTTCGCGCTGAACGTGACCTGCACCGTCGCGCTCTCGCCCGGATTCAGGTCCCCGATCCCCGGCACGGTGGTGAGGTCGGACCAGTTCAGGGTGCCGTCGTCGGCGTTGTTGTCCGGCGCGGGGTTGGCTGCGGTGAAGGAGAGGTAGGTGGTGTTGTACGTGTCCTGCAACGGCACCACGTCCAGGGTGGTGTTGCCCGTGTTCTCAATCTGGATCTGGTAGGTGACCGTATCGCCCACCTGGGCGACGCCGTCGGCGGGTTCCACCAGGGTTTTCGTCACGTTGACCCGCGGACACGCGGCTTCCAGTTGGAAGGTTTCCGCGATCCAGTGGAGTTGTGGGCCGGTGCCGTCCAGGGATCGGACTTGCACGGCAACCCACGTGTGGCCGGCGGGGATGGTGAGGGTGTCGTCAAAGGTGGTCATGAAGGCGCCATCGCCGCCGCTCGCGTTGCCGGCCGGCAAGGCTTTCTCCACAACGCCGGAGGCACCGTAAATGTCGCCGCTGGGAGGCGTGCCGCTGCCCGTGAGATAGTACACCTTCGCGTCGGTGCCGGCCGCGATGCCACCGACGACCGTGCTCAAGGAGAGGGTGCGGTCCACGGCGGCCGGCTCAAAGGTGAACACGATGGGGGAGATGCCCTCACTGCCCGGCGGCTCCGAGGAGCCCTGGGCGATGTCCATGTTGTCCCACAGGGCCACGATATACGGCCAGGTTTGGCCCGGATCTCGGTAAATGACGACCAGCGCGGCCCCATAGGGCAGGGTAAAGGCGTCGGGATCGCCGGTGTAGCCGTCCTCCACGGTGTAGGTGTTGTTCCCCGGGGATACGGCCGTGGTCACATCCGCCTTGTAGGCGTAGGCGAAGTCGTTGGTCGCCCAGAAGGCCGGCCCGCCAATCTGAATGCCCGAGAACACCGTGCCGTTGAAGCGAATGGTGCCGCTGCCTTCGTTGTAGGGGTCGCGGCCGGTCCAGTACAGCCAGGCCCGCTCAATGG
>JALUTE010000403.1 GCA_027058255.1 Methyloligella sp.
GAACCCGATGGACCTCAAGCGGGGCATCGACAAGGCGGTGGCCAGCGTCGTCGCCAGCATCGAGAAGATGTCCAAGACGGTGAAATCGTCCGACGAGATCGCCCAGGTCGCCACCATTTCCGCCAATGGCGAGCGGGAGATCGGCGACAAGATCGCCGAGGCCATGCAGAAGGTCGGCAACGAGGGCGTGATCACCGTCGAGGAGAGCAAGTCGCTCGAGACCGAGCTCGACGTCGTGGAGGGCATGCAGTTCGACCGCGGCTATCTCTCGCCCTACTTCATCACCAATGCCGACAAGATGGTCGCCGAGCTCGAGGATCCCTACATCCTGATCCACGAGAAGAAGCTCTCCAACCTCCAGTCCATGCTGCCGCTGCTCGAGGCGGTGGTCCAGTCCGGCAAGCCGCTTCTGGTGATCGCCGAGGATGTCGAGGGCGAGGCGCTCGCGACGCTGGTGGTCAACAAGCTGCGCGGCGGCCTGAAGGTCGCGGCCGTCAAGGCGCCCGGCTTCGGCGATCGGCGCAAGGCCATGCTGCAGGACATCGCCATTCTCACCGGCGGTCAGGTGGTCTCGGAGGATCTCGGCATCAAGCTCGAGAATGTCACCCTCGACATGCTGGGCCGCGCCAAGCGGGTGTCCATCACCAAGGACGACACCACCATCGTCGATGGTGCCGGCAAGAAGGAGGACATCGACGCACGCGTGGCGCAGATCAAGGTCCAGATCGAGGAGACCACCTCGGACTATGACCGCGAGAAGCTGCAGGAGCGCCTTGCCAAGCTGGCCGGCGGCGTGGCCGTGCTGCGCGTGGGCGGTGCCACCGAGATCGAGGTGAAGGAGCGCAAGGACCGCGTGGACGACGCGCTGAACTCGACCCGTGCCGCGGTCGAGGAGGGCATCGTGCCGGGTGGCGGTGTCGCTCTGCTTCGCTCCTCGCTGGAGCTCGATGTGGAGACGGAGAACGAGGACCAGGAGGCCGGCGTCAACATCATTCGCCGCGCGCTCCAGGCGCCGATCCGTCAGATCTCCGAGAATGCCGGCGTCGAGGGCTCCATCGTCGTCGGCAAGGTGACCGACAACGCCTCGACCTCCTTCGGCTATGATGCCCAGAACGACGAGTATGTGGACATGTTCGAGAAGGGCATCATCGACCCGGCGAAGGTGGTGCGCACCGCGCTTCAGGACGCCGCCTCCGTGGCGGGGCTGCTGCTCACCACCGAGGCGAGCGTCGCCGAGGCTCCGAAGAAGGAGGAGGCCGGCGCCGGCATGGGTGCCGGCATGGGCGGCATGGGCGACATGGGCGGCATGATGTAAGCGGCCATCCCGGCCATCCGGCCGGCGCCCATCGGCTGAATGTCGATGAAATCCATGCAGGGGGCCTTCGGGCCCCCTGTTTTCTGCGATCCCCAACACGTTTTCACGAGGCTGCTCGCCCATGTCCCGCCCCGTCAAGCGCTCCTTCACCATCGCCGGGCACCGCACCTCGGTGTCGCTGGAGCCGGCGTTCTGGGAGGCGCTCGCGGACGTCGCCGAGGCGCGCGGGCTTTCCCTCACGGCGCTGGTGACCGAGATCGACGCCGGGCGCGGCGAGGCGGCGGGGCTCTCCAGCGCCATCCGCACCTATCTGCTCGCCTATTATCGCAAAGGTGGCCAGCCATAGAGAGCGAGCCGATCGACTCGCCCCGCCGTCAAATCGGGCGAGGAGAGACGGACCGTCGTCATGCCCGCCGCGCCGGCCATTCGAGGTCTCGGCATGCATGAAAAAGCCCGGCGCGCGGGCGCCGGGCTCGCCGTCGATCAGAGGAATGAGGAGACGGAGCCGATCTGCCGGCCGAGCCGGTGATCAGGCCGCCTCGTCCTGGGCCGCGGCGGCCTCCGCCTCCATGGCGGCCTTGCGCGCATTGCGGGCCGTGCGGGCCAGAACGTCGGTGATCTTCTGCACCGCATTGCCCTCGTCGAGCTTCTCCACCGCCGCGACCTCGCGGGCCATCCGGTCGAGCGCCGCCTCGTAGAGCTGGCGCTCGGAATAGGACTGCTCGGGCTGGGTCTCGGAGCGATAGAGGTCGCGCACCACCTCGGCGATGGCGATGAGATCGCCAGAGTTGATCTTCGCCTCGTATTCCTGGGCCCGACGGCTCCACATGGTGCGCTTGACCCGCGCCTTGCCCTTGAGCGTGGTCATGGCCTTCTTGACGATCGTCTCGTTGGAGAGCTTGCGCATGCCCACGCTCTCCGACTTGAAGGTCGGCACGCGCAGGGTCATCTTGTCCTTCTCGAAGTCGATCACGAAGAGCTCGAGCTTGGCGCCGGCCACCTCCTGCTCCTCGATCGCGACAATCCGCCCGACGCCATGCGCCGGATAGACCACATACTCGTTGGTCCGGAATCCGTTCCTCTGCCTGGTCTTTCTCTTCGCAGCCATACTCTTTGTCACTCACCTGTTTGATATGCCCAAACGGCAAACCGCCGGTCCTTCCCCGAAGGCGATCCCCCGACGCAACACCGGACATTCGCATGCGGACACCTCCCCCTCGGGAGCCGTCCCCACCTCAATTCGAAAGCAGAAATTGCTGCCGCCCTGTCCGCAACCTGCCGATTTCCATGCAAGCTCCGAGCCGGAAACTCCCGTGCCGGAACGCGCATATCGGATGTTGGCTGTGCCCCATGCGACCGGCAAGTGCCCACACCGGAGCGCTCGCCACGCACCATTCACGTGACCGAACTCTTTACGCGGCCAGAAACGATTGGCCTGCCCGAGAACCGGGCGGCCGAAACATTATTTCTGCACAGCTGACACCACTCCACGCAACATAATAGCACGAGTCTTCAGGATTTTGAAGAGATCGTGG
>JALUTE010000404.1 GCA_027058255.1 Methyloligella sp.
TGCGCGGGGATTCGAAGCCGGATGGAAGATTGGCGATGAGATGGTAAGGAAGCAATCCAACCTCTGCAAAGTGATACCCAAGATTTTCGACATTAAGATATCGGGTGTAGACTATCCCTTCGTTCGACCGCAGAACAAAAATAGAAAACCGCGCTGATAGTTCAACCTTGCGAATCGGCGTTTTCAACCCCGATCCCGCCCCGCGGGAAGGGCGTGCCCGGCACGGGCGAGGGATGGCGGAGCGCATCGCGTGCAGCGCGCTCCTGGGCCTTGCGGTCTCGCTCCTCTGGTGCCAAGCGGGCCCCTCTTTCGCCGCCCCCGGCGAGGCGGCCCGGGCGGCGGAGGAATTTCTGGTGCGCTTCCACCGCTTCCGAAAGGCGATAGGCCGGGCCTATCGGGGCGCATTCGGGCGATATGGGCGCGGGCAATGGCTCTCTGCGCAAAGCCCCTGGGCGCCCTATCTCGCGCGGCCCTTCTCCGAGGGGCTCGGCGCGGCGGAAAGGCGCGAGAGCCTGGCGGCAGCGGAGGCGGGCGCCTGCAAGCGGGTGCTCGCGCTCGCCGAGCGGGGATGGCGCCGGCTTCATCCGAGGATTGCCGCGGCGCTCGACGATCCCGCCGTCGCACGCGTCTTCGAGACCGTGATCGTGCCGGGCCGGTCCCGCGCCTATCGGCGCTGCCGGGCGCTGGCCGTGCTCGGCCCGCTCATCAAGGAGGCAGAGCGCCGTGGCGAGGATGTGTTCCTCACTCAGCTCGCGATCGCGGAGGGGCGCCTTGCGCCGCGCGCGCCGGTGGCGCTCGACGATCGGCGCGTCCATGCCGCCATCTTCGTTCTCGAAAGGCTGGCGCTGTGCGATCACTATCCCCCGGCGATCCGGGACCTGGCGCGCCATGACGACGCCCTGCTCTATACGCGGACGGCGGGGCTTCGCGGCTACTACTTCCTTCATCTTGCCCGCAGCCTCGGCGTTGCGGTTCCGCGCTTCGAGGAGAAGGCGGCACGCCGGCTCGCGGGCGTCGATCCGGTCGCCATCGGCCAGATCGCCCGCGCCTTCACCACGCTGTCGCCGGGAGAGGCGGATGCGCGGCTCTACCATCGCCGCGATGCCTGCCGTGCGCCGCAAATCCCCCTTCCCTGACGGATTTGCACCTACTTCCCGCCGCTCCTGGCCCACCAGGTGTCGAGCTGGACGCCCCAGAGGGAGGTCGCCTCGGGGTGGGCGAGGCGCGTCCAATAGGCCACCCACTGCCTGGGCAGGTGGAAGAGGGGAATGACATAGTCGCCCGAGAGCAGCACCCGGTCGAGGGCGCGCACGGCGGCGACGAAATCCTCGCGGCTCTCGGCCTCCAGCACCGCCTGGATCATGGCGTCCACCGCCGGGTTCCTGACGCCCGGATAGTTGAACGTGCCCTCGGTGTCCGCCGCCCTGGAGGACCAGCGGAAGCTCTGCTCATTGCCGGGCGAGAGCGAGGCGCCCCAGCGGGTCTGGATCATGTCGAAATCATAGGTCTTCTTGCGCCGCTGATATTGGGCCGAGTCCACCTGGCGGATTCGCGCCTCGATCCCGGCGCGCTTGAGCGTATGGGCGTAGGCGAGGAAGAGCCGCTCCTGGCTGCGTGTCGCGGCGAGAAGCTCGAAGCGGAACGGCGCGCCCGTGCTTGCGTTCACCAGCCGCCCACCGCGCGCCACCCAGCCCGCCGCCTTGAGAAGCCCGAGCGCCTTGCGCAGATTGCGCCGGTTGCGCCCATGCCCGTCGGATTTGGGAAAGCTGTGCCGCCCCTCGAGGATCTCCGGCTTCACATAGCGGGCGAAGGGCGCGAGCAGGGCGCGCTCGGCCGCGCTCGCCGGCCGGCCGTGGGAGGAAAGCTCCGAGCGGTCGAAATAGCTCTGGGTGCGCACATAGAGCCCGTGATAGAGATTGCGGTTGATCCACTCGAAGTCGAACAGCAGGATCAGCGCCTGGCGCACCCGGGCATCGCGAAAGATCGGCCGCCTGAGATTGAAGGCGAGCGCCGACATGCCCGAGGGCAAGCCAATGTCGAAGGTGCCTTTGGCAATGCGCCCGTCGCGCACCGCGGGAAAGTCGTAGGCGAGCGCCCATTTGCCCGGGTCCCCCTCGAAGCGCACATCGATGAGCCCCTTCTTGAAGGCCTCGAACAGGGCGTTGTTGTCGCGGAAATATTCGAAGCGGATGGTGTCGAAATTGAACCGGCCGCGGGCATGGGGCAGATCGCGGCCCCAATAGTCCGGATTGCGGCGATAGGTGATGAACTTGCCCGGTGCGACGTCGGCCACCACATAGGGCCCCGAGCCGATGGGCGGCGTGAGGGTGGTGCGATCGAAGGTCTCGCGCCTGAAGGCATGGCGCGGCAGGACCGGCATCAGCCCCATGATGAGGGCCATCTCCCGGTCGCCATCGGGCTTGAAGGTGAACCTGACCGTGCGCGGGCCGGTCTTCTCCACCCGCGTCACCTTGGAATAGTAGAAGCGATGGTTGGGCCGGCCCTTGTCGCGCAGGAGGGCGTGGGAGAAGATCACGTCCTCGACGGTCACGGGCCGGCCGTCGGAAAAGCGCGCCTCGGGGCGCAGGGTGAAGGCGACCCAGGAGCGGTCGGGCGGGGTGGTGACGCTCTCGGCCAGCAGGCCATAGAGCGAGAAGGGCTCGTCCAGCGCCCGCGCCATCAGGCTCTCGAACACGAAGCCCCTGAGCCCCGCCGCCGCCTGGCCCCTGACGATGAGCGGGTTGAGGCTGTCGAAGGAGCCGAGGACGGAGAGCCGCAGCGTGCCGCCCTTGGGCGCCTTCGGGTTGACATAGGGAAAGTGCGTCCAGCCGGGGGCGTGCCGGGG
>JALUTE010000405.1 GCA_027058255.1 Methyloligella sp.
TCGGGCGGCTGGGGCATCGGGTCTCTCGCTGTGCGGCGGCCTGGCCGTGCTCTCGGCCGATATGGCAGGTGCGGCCGGGACGCATCTTGATCCAGATCAAGGCATTGTGCCCCCCTTCACCCAGGCTGGGCAGGCGCCAACCTCCGTGCTGGAAAGGCCATGAGCCGCACCCGACCGCCCCCGCCCGAAAAAGGTTTCGCCTCGCTCGCGGATTTCCTCGCCCATCTCGAGCGTCATGGGCGGCTCAAGCGCGTGCGCGAGCCCGTCTCCACCGTGCTCGAGATGACGGAGATTGCGCGCCGCCTGCTCGCGGCCGAGGGGCCGGCGGTCCTGTTCGAGCGCCCGGTCCGGCCCGATGGCTCGCTCGCGGACATGCCGGTGCTCGCCAATCTGTTCGGAACGGTGGAGCGGGTCGCCTGGGGCATGGGCCGTGCGCCCAGCGCGCTCGCCAGTCTCGGCGAGACCCTTGCATCCCTGCGCCAGCCGGAGCCGCCGGGCGGGCTCGGCGAGGCCCTCGCCCAATGGCCCATGCTGAAGGACGCCCTGGCCATGCGCCCGGAGATCGTGCGCCGCGCGGCCGTGCAGGCGCGCGTTCTCGAAGGCGAGGCGATCGACCTCGGCCGGCTTCCCGTCCAGACCTGCTGGCCGGGCGAGCCGGCCCCGCTCATCACCTGGCCGCTCGTGATCACCCGTCCGCCCGACTCCGATCCGGGCGATGCCGGAGCCTACAATCTCGGCGTCTACCGCATGCAGGTGCTGGGTCCACGCGCGACGGCCATGCGCTGGCTCGCCCAGCGCGGCGGCGCCCAGCATCACCGGCTCTGGCAGCGCGAGGGGCGCGACATGCCCGTGGCGGTGGCCATCGGCGCCGATCCGGGGCTCATTCTCGCGGCGGTGACGCCGGTTCCATCGACGCTCTCGGAATACCGCTTCGCGGGGCTGCTGCGCCGCATGCGCGTGCCGCTCGCGCGGGCACGCACGCAGCCTCTGCTCGTGCCCGCCAATGCCGAGATCGTGCTCGAGGGGACCGTCTCGGTGCGCGACACCGTCCCGGAAGGGCCCTATGGCGACCATACGGGCTATTACAATGCGGTCGAGCCCTATCCGGTGTTCCGCCTGAGCGCCATCACCATGCGTGAGCGCCCCATCTATCTCTCGACCTATACGGGGCGGCCGCCGGACGAGCCTTCCATCATCGCCGAGGCGCTCGGCGCGGTGTTTCTGCCCCTGTTGCGCCAGCAATTTCCCGAGATCGTCGATTTCTGGCTGCCGCCGGAGGGCTGCTCCTATCGCATCGGCATCGCTGCCATCGACAAGGCCTATCCGGGCCATGCGCGCCGGGTGATGATGGGGCTGTGGTCGCATCTTGCCCAGTTCAGCTACACCAAGCTGCTGATCGTGGTGGATGCGGACATCGACGCGCGGTCCTGGAAGGACGTGATGTGGGCCGTGGCCACCCGCTTCGATGCCGCTCGCGATCTCGTGGTGATCGAGGACACGCCGATCGACGTGCTGGATTTCGCATCGCCCAGGAGCGGCCTTGGCACCAAGCTCGGCATTGATGCCACGGTCAAGATCGGTCCGGAGACGGAGCGCGAATGGGGACGGCCGCTGGCCATGAGCCCGGACGTGATCGCGCGGGTGGATGCGCTCTGGCCGCGGCTCGGCCTCTCGGGCAGTCGGGCGGGTGCGCTGTCGCAAGGCGGGCCGGAGTGAAGGGGAGGGGGCTGGCTGTGCCATGAAGCGGTTCGTTCTCGCCATCACCGGGGCCTCCGGCGCGCTTTTCGGGCGCCTCGCCCTCGAGATCCTGCACGGCATGGCGGATGTGGAGACGCATCTCGTGGTCTCGGATGCCGCGCGCGAGACCATTCGCCGCGAGCTTGCGATGGAGGCGGAGGCGCTGCACGGGCTTGCCGACCGGGTTCATGCCTTCGATGAGATCGCGGCGCCGCCCGCGAGCGGCTCCTTTCCGGCCTGCGGCATGCTGATCGCGCCCTGCTCGGTGCACACCCTCTCCGCCATTGCCTATGGCCAGACGGGCAATCTCGTCACGCGCGCCGCCGATGTCATGCTCAAGGAGCGCCGCCCGCTGGTGCTCATGCTGCGCGAGAGCCCGCTGCATGTGGGGCACATCCGCGCCATGCTGGCGGTGAGCGAGGCGGGCGCGATCGTGGCTCCGCCGGTGCCGGCCCTCTATGCCGCGCCCCGGTGCATCGAGGACATGGCCCGCCAGACGGCGGCGCGCGCGCTGGAGCTCGCCGGCATCGCCAATGATCACGTGTCGCGCTGGGGCGCTTGACAGCCGCGCCGTCCTGGCGCTTCTAGGTGCGGAAAGCGGAACCGAAGCCCAGGACATGCAGCCCGGAGGAGCCCATGGCATCGAGCGATGCATCGCCGGCAGGGGAGGCATCCACCTTCGAGACGGTGGCGAAGATCATCTCGGAGATGAGCGACGTGCCGCTCGAGGAGATCACGCCCGAGAGCCACGCGATCACGGATCTGGAGATCGACAGCCTCGATTTCTTCGACGTGGTGTTCTCCATCGACAAGACCTTCGGCATCCAGATTCCCCTCGAGGCCTGGATGGAGGAGGTCAATCAGGGCGAGACCCCGGCGGAGGAGTACTTCGTGATGAAGAACCTCTGCGCCCATATCGACCGCCTCGTCGCCGAGAAGGCCGCGTGAGGCATTGCCCGGCCATGATCGGCCTGCAATTGCGCCAGCCCGGGGCGCGTGAGCGGGCGGCGCGCGGCCAGCAGCGGGAAACCCTGCCATGACCGGCGAGCGGGAAGAGGTCTGGATCACGGGGCTCGGGCTGGTCAGCTCGGTCGGCGAGGGTGGCGAGGCCCATCTTGCCCATCTCGCCAGGGGCGGCCCGCCGGTTCTGGACGAGGAGCGATTCGCCCCCTATCCGGTGCACCCCCTGCCCGAGATCGACTTCTCCAGGCAGATCCCCAAGCGCGGCGACCTCAGGCAGATGGAGGCCTGGCAGCGCATCGGCACCTATGCGGCGGGGCTGGCGCTGGAGGATGCGGGCATCAAGGGCGAGGAGGCGCTGCTCTCGCGCACCGGCCTCATCGTCGCCGCCGGCAGCGGCGAGCGCGATACCAGGACGGACCAGATGGTGCTCGAGGCCATTGCAGGCGAGAGCGCCGGAGCGGATGACAGCGACAGCGAAGGCGGCGGCGCGGCGAAGGCGATCCTTCCCAACGAGATTCTGCCGAGCGAGCTGCGCCCGACCCTCTTTCTGGCGCAGCTCTCCAACCTGCTCGCGGGCAACATCTCCATCGTGCACAAGGTCACCGGCTCCTCGCGCACCTTCATGGGCGAGGAGATGGCCGGTGTCGCAGCCGCCGAGATCGCCCTCAAGCGCATCGGTCACGGCCAGGACCGCATCATCCTCGTCGGCGGCGCCTGCAATGGCGAGCGCGAGGACATGCTGCTCATCTTCGAGCTGGGACACAATCTCCTGCGGGGCGCCTTTGCGCCGGTCTGGGAGCGCCAGGGCGCGCATTCCGGCTTCGTGATGGGCAGCCAGGGGGCCTTTCTCGTGCTGGAGGCCCGCTCCCATGCCGAGGCGCGCGGCGCCAAGCCCTATGCGCGGCTATCCGGGGTCACCTCCGGGCGCTGCCGGCGCGCCGGCGAAGGGGAAGCGGCTCAAAGCGCCCGCGAGCAGTTCGCGCGCCTTGCCCGCGAGACGCGCGATCTGGCACCCGGCCCGCTTCCCGTGCTATCGGGCGCAAGCGGCACCCGAGACGCAACCCGGGAGGAGCGCGCCTTTCTCGAGGATTTGGGCCGCGAGAATTTCGATCTCGCCGTGCGCGCCTTCGGGTCCGCCCTCGGCCATGGCGTCGAGGCGCATTTCCCCATGGGCCTTGCGCTCGCGGCCCTGCTCACCCGTGAGGGGGCCTTTCCGCCTCCCCTCGACGAGAGCGGCATGGAGCGCCCGTTGAGCGGCGCGCCCGAGCGCATTCTCGTCACCGGCTTCGGCCATTGGCGCGGCGAGGGGCTCGCCCTCGTCGAGCCGGCCATGTGAATGCGGGCCCGCGCGGCCCGCGCGCGATAAGCACAGGCTTGCGCCATGCCTCAGGAGCTCACAGACGCCAAGGGCCGGCCGGTCGTCGCAGTCACCGGCATGGGGCTCGTCACGCCTCTCGGCCGGGGCGTTGCGGACAATTGGGATGCGCTCACCCGGGGCCGCTCGGGGCTCAAGACCGTGAGCCGCTTTCCCCCCGACGGCCTGCGCACGCGGGTCGCCGGCACCGTCGATTTCATGGGTCCCTCGCCCTATTCGGCCTATGGCCTCTCCCTCGCCATGGCCGAGGCCGTGGGCGAGGGCCTCCTCGCCCAGGCGGGGCTGGACGCAGAGAGCGGATTCCCCGGCCCCCTCTTCGTCGTCACCCCACCTTCCGAGCCCGAATGGCCGCAGCTCCGCGCCCTGTTCGACGCCGCTCCCGCCACGAGCCCCGAGACCTATGACGATCTCATCGAGGCCGTGCGCACGGCCGACCACCGTTTCGCGGACATGCTGCCGGGCCTCGTCAACGCCGCCATGCCGGACGCCCTTGCCGAGCGGTTCGGCACAAAGGGCTGTCCCGTCTCCGTCTGCACCGCCTGCGCCTCGGGCGCGAGCGCGATCCAGCTCGCGGTGGAGGCGATCCGGCGCGGCGAGACGCAAGCGGCCCTCGCCATCGCCAGCGATGGCACGGTGCATCCGGAGGGCATGGTGCGCTTCTCTCTGCTCTCGGCCCTGTCCACCCACAACGAGCCGCCCGAGAAGGCGTCGCGTCCCTTCGCCAGGGACCGCAACGGCTTCGTGATCGCGGAAGGCGCCGCCGCCTTCGTGCTCGAGAGCTGGGAGGCGGCGCAGGCCCGCGGCGCGCGGGTGCTCGGCGTGGTGCGCGGCTGCGGCGAGAAGGCGGACGACTATCACCGCACCCGCTCGCGCCCCGATGGCAGCGCCATCATCGGCGCCATCGCCCATGCGCTCGAGGATGCCGGCATTGCGCCCGACGCGATCGACTACATCAACGCCCATGGCACGGGAACGCCGGAGAATGACAAGATGGAGTATCTCTCCCTCCATGCGGTGTTCGGCGATGCCATCCACCAGGTGCCGATCAGCTCCAACAAGTCGATGATCGGCCACACCCTGCTTGCCGCCGGCGGGGTGGAGGCGGCGTTCTCCCTCATGACCATCGCCACCGGCATCATGCCGCCCACCATCAATTATGACGAGCCGGACCCGGCCATTCCCCTCGACGTGGTGCCGAACGAGGCGCGCCAGGGCGAGGTGCGCATGGTGCTCTCCAACTCCTTCGGCTTCGGCGGGCAGAATGTCTGCCTCGTCCTTTCGGCCGAGCCGGAGATCTGACCGGCGGCCGGGCCATTCAGTCCGAGACGAGGTTTCGCCATGACGGACGAGAGCAAGAGAGTCGTTGTCGTGACCGGTGGCGCGAAGGGCATCGGCGCCGCCATCGCCCGCGCCGCGGCGGACGCAGGGCACGGCGTGCACATCACGTATCGCCAGTCGGACGCGGCGGCGAGCGCCCTTCTCGCGGAGCTGTCCGAGCGCCATCCCGGACAGCCCTTCGATGCCAGCGCGCTCGACCTCGCCGACACCTCGGCCGTGGAGGGCTTTGCCGAGCAGCTCGGCGCCATGGATGGCCTCTATGGCCTCGTCCACAATGCCGGCGCCACCTATGACGCCCTGGCGCCCATGCTGAACCAGGACCGGGCCGAGCGCCTCATGCAGGTCAATTTCTGGTCCCTCGCCCGCCTCGTCAAAGCGGCGATCCGGCCCATGATGCGCGCCAAGAGCGGCCGGGTCATCGCCATCGGCTCCGTCACCGCCACGCGCGGGACCAAGGGCAACGGCCCCTATGCCGCCAGCAAGGCCGCGATCGAGGGCTATATGCGCAGCCTCGCCATCGAGGTCGCGCCCAAGGGCGTCACGGCCAATGTCATCGCGCCGGGCTATGTGGACACGGACATGATGGCGCCTTATGAGAAGGCCCGAGAGGCCGTGGAGGCATGCATTCCGACTGGGCGCTATGCCCGGCCGGAGGAGATCGCAGCCCTGGCGCGGCATCTGCTCTCGGCGGAGGCCGCCCCCATCACGGGTGCGGTCCTTCCCATCGACGGGGGCCTCTCCGCCGCCATTGCCACGAACCGCTGATGCGAATTCAGACCCAGCAGCCGAGGAGACCGACCGCCCCATGCGAGCCCTGACCGTCACGGCGGAGCGCCAGATCGCGCTCGCCGACATGGCCGAGCCCGAGGCGCCGGGCGCCGGCGAGGTGCAAGTGCGCATCCGCGCCGTCGCGCTCAACCACATCGATGTGTGGGGCTGGCGCGGCATGGCCTTCGTCCAGCGCAAGCTGCCGATCGTCGCCGGCGCCGAGGCGGCGGGCGAGATCGTCGCCGTGGGGCCGGGCGTTGCGGGGCTTGCGCCGGGGCAGATCGTCGCCCTCTATGGCGCCAAGACATGCGGTGCCTGCGCGGCCTGCCGGGCGGGGCGGGACAATTTCTGCGAGGCGGCCGGTGGCAGCCAGGGCGGCATATACGGCTTTCACATCGACGGCTTCTTCCGCGAGCGCCTCAACGTGCCGGCGCATATCGCCGTGCCGGCGCCCGACGGCCTCGACGCCGTTTCCGCGGCGCTCGCGCCCATCACCTTCGGCACGCCCGAGCACATGCTGTTCGACAATGCCAGGCTCGAGGCCGGCGAGACGGTGCTCGTTCACGCGGGCGGCAGCGGCATCGGCTCGGCCGCCATACAGCTTGCCAAGCACGCCGGCGCCACCGTCATCACCACGGTGGGGAGCGACGAGAAGGGCGAGAAGGCGAAGGCCCTCGGCGCCGATCACGTCATCAACTACACGCAGGAGCGCTTCGAGACCCGCGCCCGCCGCCTCACCGGCAAGCGCGGCGTCGATGTGGTGTTCGAGCATGTGGGCCCCGACACCTTCGAGGGCTCCATGTTCGCGCTTCGCCGCGGCGGGCGGCTCGTCACATGCGGCTCTACCACCGGCATCACGTCCAAGATCAATCTCCACACCCTCTTCCAGCAGCAGCTCCGCCTCCTGGGCAGCTTCGGCTGCACCATGGCGAACATGCGCACGGTGATGGAGAAGATGGCGGCGGGCGCCGTGCATCCCGTCATCGACACCCGCCTTCCCCTCGCGGAGATCGAGACCGGCCTCAAGCGCCTGGAGAGCCGGCAGGTCTTCGGCAAGATCGTCGTCGAGCTGTGATGGCCCGCGCGGCAGGCGATCGCCTCTTGCACGGGGCGTGAAGGCGCCCGCCGATCCGATAGCAACGCGCCATGGACCTGGCGCCCCGCTCGCCGGTCTCAGCGCGCGGCGTGCTCGCCCAGGAAATGGGCGGCGAGATCCACGCTTTCGCGCTTGCCGAGATCCTTGCCATGGGCCTCGAGCCAGCGCTCGGCCTCGTGGCGCCCGGCCTCGAACAGCCGGGTCATGAGGCCCCAGTCGGGCTTCATCTTGCTCTCGGGCGAGAGCTTGGCCGTATAGGGCGCCGCCTCGATGAGGTGGAAGCGATGACGCGCGAGGCGACGGTGCGGCTTGCCCGGGCCGACCAGGCTGCATCCGGCCTGGCGGCAGGTGGCGATGAGCGCCACGTCGCGCAGAAGCGGCTGGTTGAAGGTGATGCGGTTGAGCTGGGCGTGAATCTCCCGCGCGGTGGTGGGAAGCGCATCGTGCCGGGTGGGGTTGAGCTGCACGAGCAGCGTGTCGTTTGCCCGGCTCTCGCGCACCAGCGTGACGAGGTCGGGATTGGCCGAGAAGCCGCCATCCCAGTAGTGGACGCCGTCGATCTCCACCGCCCGGTGCACCGTCGGCAGACAGGCGGAGGCGAGCACCACCTCCAGGGTGATCTCGTCATGGCGGAAGATGCGGGCGCGGCCTGTGGCCGTCTCGGTGGCGGCGATGAAAAGGCGCGGCGGTGCCGTTGCCCGCAAGCGCTCGAAGTCGACCCTGTTGGTGAGCAGGCGCTCGAGGGGATTGATGCCCAAGGGGTTCAGCTCGTAGGGCGAGAGCATGGCGGTGAAATGCGCCACCGAGGCGCTCGCCGCCGCGCCCACCCGGGTGATGCCCTCGAGCAGGGGGTTGAAGCG
Source organism: Methyloligella sp. (assembly GCA_027058255.1). Classification (GTDB taxonomy): domain Bacteria; phylum Pseudomonadota; class Alphaproteobacteria; order Rhizobiales; family JALUTE01; genus JALUTE01. The sequence continues at coordinate 8,138 of JALUTE010000405.1, forward strand.
CAGAAACTCGGGCACGCCGGTCTTGTAGATGCCGCCCCACATCTCGGCGAGGCCCTGGCGCGCCTCGGCCGCCCCGCCTCTGGCCAGGCCGTCGGCCATGGCCACGGCATTGACGGCGCCGGCGCTCGTGGCGCTCACCCCTTCAAAGCGCAGGGCCGGCTCCTCGAGCAGCCGGTCCAGCACGCCCCAGGTGAAGGCGCCATGCGCCCCGCCGCCCTGCAGCGCGAGATTGAGAGAGATGCGACGCCCTCGAAGGATCGCCATGCCGATCCGCCCCCATGACGCCGGGCGCAGTGTCCCCGGCGCCATCCTTGAACCACCCGCAAAGCGGCGGTTTCGTGGCAGGCCTCAGCGCGGGCGCAATGCTTTCGGGCCCATGCGGCGGCGATCAGGCGATGGCGGCACGCCCCGCGCGAAGGCGGCGATAGAGTGCATGGCCGCCGAAGAGGGCCAGGAGCCAGGCCACATTGCCGGCGAGGGTGTATTTGAAATAGGGCAGGCCGGCGATGTAGGCCGCTGCGAGGCCCGACGGCGTCATGGGATAGGCGCCGAGAAACAGCCATACGGCGAAATTGGTCACGACATAGAACAGCACCGCCGCGCCGAGCGCCGAGGCGCCGATGCCGAACAGCCCCGCACCAAGGCTCTCCATGCCGCCCGCCATGCGCCGGCCGAACAGGACCGGCAGGGCGAGCGCGCCATAGACCGCCGCCATCACACCCGGATGGTAGAGCCCGAGCCAGAGATCGCCGAGCCCCATCACGGCAAGCGGCA
>JALUTE010000406.1 GCA_027058255.1 Methyloligella sp.
GGGCGGGCGCTCTGGCTTGGTGCTCGAGGGAAAGACTCGGGCCCAACGCCGGCGGCGGTGCGCGCGCACGGCCGCTCAGCGCTCGCTCGCCGGGCGCCTCGACAGCGCGCGGGCGAGGAAGGCGCCGCCGAGCCGCAGGCCTTCGCCATCGATGCCGTGGCCCATGCCGGGGCTCTCATGCCACTCGACCCCGATGCCGGCGCGGGCCAGCGCCTCGCGGGTGATGTGCATGGCCTCGACGGGAATGACCTCGTCGCGGTCGCCATGCACGAGAAGGACGGGCGGAAAGCCGCCCGCGCGCCCCTTCACATCCTCGGCCAGATGCTCGGGCCCCGCGATCATGCCGGAATAGCCGAGGATGGCCGCGGGCGGCGGTATGCGACGCAGCCCCACATGCAGGGCCATCATCGTCCCTTGCGAGAACCCCACCAGCGCCAGGCGGTCGGCTCCGAGGCCGAGGCGCGCCAGCTCGCGGTCCAGGAAGCGCTCCAGCGCGGGCGCCGCCGCCGTCACGCCCCGCCAATATTCCGTCGGGTCGCGAAAGGTGAGCCGAAACCATTGCCGCCCGCCCATGGGCGCGCCCTCGCAGGGCTCCGGCGCATGGGGCGAGACGAAGGCCGCATCCGGCAGGAGCCCGCGCCATTCCTGCGCAAGGGGGATGAGATCGTCCCCATTGGCCCCGAAGCCGTGCAGAAGCACAACGAGGCTCTGCGCCTCGCCCCCGCTTGCCGGCGCCAGCCTCGGCCCGTCCAGATCGGCTTGTGTCATGGTGCGCACGCTCCCCGCATCGTTTCCTTCGAGACCCGGGCTGAAATATAAGATTACCGCGCTTGGCGCACGCTGTTTGTGCGGGCGCAGGCCCGCACCGCCACCGCGCCCGCCCGGAGCTGTCCGGTGCACGCGCGCCTCGACCGAAGGTCCAGCCCATGCCCACCCTGCGTTTCGCGCCGAGCCCGAATGGTCTTCTGCATCTCGGCCATGCCTTCTCGGCGCTGGTGACCGCTGCCTGGGCGCGCCGCCTGCAAGGCCGCCTCCTCCTGCGCATCGAGGACATCGACCCCCAGCGCTCGCGGCGCGACTTCATCGAGGCGATCATGCGCGATCTCGCCTGGCTCGGCCTCGAATGGGAGGAGCCGGTGCGCCACCAGTCGGAGCACATGGACGACTATCGCGCGGCGCTCGCGCGTCTCGATGCGCTGGGGGTGCTCTATCCCTGTTTCGCGAGCCGGGCCGAGATCCGCGCCGCCGCCGGCGCGGCGCGCGATCCCGATGGCGCGCCCCTCTATCCGGGCCTGCACAGGCACCTTCCTCCCGCCGAGATCGCCGCCCGCAAGGCCCGGGGCGAGCCCTTTGCGCTGCGCCTCGACATGCAGGCCGCCCTGGGCCTGGCGCGCGAGCGCGCGGGCGGGCGCATCACCTTCACCGAGCTCTCGGCCGACGGGGAGGCCCGGCGCATCGAGGCGTGCCCGGAGCGCTGGGGGGACGTGGTCATCGCCCGCAAGGACGTGCCCACCAGCTATCACCTCGCGGTGGTGGTGGACGATGCCTTGCAGGGCGTCACCCATGTGACCCGAGGGCGCGATCTCCTCGCCGCCACCGACATCCACCGCCTTCTCCAGATCCTGCTGGAGCTGCCGGAGCCGGTCTATCACCATCACCGCCTGGTCCTCGGGCCCGACGGAGCCAAGCTCTCCAAGAGCCGCGGCGACAGGGCCCTCGCCGCCCTGCGCGCGGCCGGCGCGAGCCCCGCCGACATTCGCCGCCGCCTCGGCCTCGACTGACGGGCAGCCCCCGCCAGGGCGCATGCAAGCGATTGATTTCCAACGATCATAAACGAAGTGTTAACATTCGCGGGCGAGAGTTCTGGCATGGAGGTCGATCCTGCGGGATTGTCGGCGCCGAAATGCCGGTCTGTGTGCGGCAGCGCACCATTCGTGGATCCGGAAACCGGCGGGACGACCTGGGCGGAGACCGGCACAAGACCATGGGGCACATAGCGCTTATCGACCCTGCCACCCTCGGCCTCGGCGCGAGCGCGTTCGCCTTTGCGCTCACCGCCATCATGAGCCTCGCGGTCCTGGGGACGGCGGCCCCGGTTCGGGGCCATATGCGGTCTCTGGACGGAAGGGATGGGGCCGGCCTGCCTTGCGGGTCGGCACGGGCTGCGGGGCTTGCGGGCCAGTGGCGTCGCCTCGGGGAGCGGATCGACGACGGCATCGCCCGCAGCCGGGCGGCCGGGGCCTTTCATGGGCAGGCGCGTGAGCAGCTCGACTCCGCCGCCTTCGCGCTCGATCGCCTCAGAGCGGAGTTCTCCGACATCTTTCCCGCCGATCAGGGCGAGACGGCCGCCGCCATGCCGAAGGCCGAGGCCCGTCCCAAGCCCAGGCCCAAGCGCACCCGCCGCACCGGCCAGCGCAAGCGTCGCGCGGGCCGCACCGGCGCCCGCCGCGCCCGCCGCAGCGCCCGCAATGCCGCATGAGCCGGCCTCGAGCCCCGCTGAGGGGTTCGACAATCGTGAACGAATCAGCGACATTGGCTGCACATTCAGGGGTGTAGGAGAGGCATGGGGCAGGTTACGGTCAGTCTGAACGGGCGCGCCTACCGTCTCCAATGCGGAGACGGGGAGGAGGCGCGTCTGCGCGAGCTTGCCGGCCACCTCAATCGCCGTATCGACGAGCTGACCCGGAAATTCGGGCGCGTTGCCGATGACCGCCTGCTCGTCATGGCGGGACTGCTGATCGCGGACGAGCTGTGGGAAGCCAAGGACAAGCTGCGCGAGCTGACCGAGCTTGTCGAGAAGAGGCTCGGGCGGGATGGCACCGGCGGCAAGGCTCGAGGCACCAAGGCGGCCAAGGGCAAGGCGAAGGCGAAACGCGAGCCCGAGCCCGAGCCGGAGCCCGAGCCGGAGCCCGAACCCGACGTGGCCGCGTGAGGCGAAGGGGCGGCGTCTTTCCTCTGGCGTTCGCCGTGCGAATATCCCATGATGGCGCGAGCAGGGCTGCGGGGTGCGTCCTCGGACACGCGATCCCCGGGGCCGATAGAATCCGCTAGGGAGCTGACCCTGTTTGGGACCGTGGTCCCTTACACTCGGCGCCCACCTACTGACGTAGGGACCCAGCGGGATCATCCCGTCCTGACGGCCATCGCGGCTCTGCTCACGCCCATCATCTCCATTGCGCCACGTCCCCCCATCCTGCGCCTGGCACCCCGCGCGCATGGCCGCCTGTGGGACCGCGGCACTCGGGCCGCCTCTCTCCTCTTGCGGCTCCCCGTCCCTTTTGCTCTAAGAGCCGCCATGGCGAGTGGCGAGGACAGCCGGCGGGCCGAGGCCAAGGCCGCCCTGCGTCGCAAGGCGCGCGAGCGGCGGGCTCGGGCCCACAGGCGTCTCGGGGCCGTTGCGGCACGCCGGATCGCCGAGCTCGGATCGCATCTCATCGAGCGCCTCGGTCATGCGCGTGGCGGCAAGGCGGTGGTGGCCGGCTACCATCCCATCGGTGCCGAGATCGATCCCCTCCCGCTCATGACGCAGCTTGCGGCGCGCGGTCACACGCTCGCCCTTCCCGTCCTGGCCGAGGGCGACGGGCCGCTCGTCTTCCGGCTCTGGCGCCCGGGCGATCCGCTCGAGCGCGGGCGCCACGACATTGCGGAGCCCCGCGCCGAGCGGCCCGAGGTCGTGCCGGACATCGTGCTGGTGCCCCTGCTCGCCTTCGATGCCCGGGGTGGGCGGCTCGGCCATGGCGGCGGCCATTACGACCGCACGCTCGCCGCCCTCAGGGCGCGGGCTCTCGAGGGCGATGGCGCATCGCCCGGCGTTCTTGCCATCGGTCTGGCCTATGCCGAGCAGGGCGTCGACTCATTGCCGCTCGAGCCGCACGACCAGCCGCTCGATCTTGTTCTCACCCCCGAGGGCGTGCGCGATTTCGCGCCCTGAGCCCTCCATTCATGGAAGCCATCATGCGACTGATTTTCTTGGGCGACATCGTCGGGCGTGCCGGACGCAAAGCGGTGATGCGGCACCTGCCGGCCCTCAAGGCGCGCTTTGCGCCGGATTTCGTCCTCGCCAATGGCGAGAATGCGGCCGGCGGCTTCGGCATCACGGAGGCGATCCTCCAGGAGCTGTTCGATGCCGGCATCGACGTGGTGACCAGCGGCAACCATATCTGGGATCAGCGCGAGGCGCTCGTCTTCATCGAGCGGCACGAGCGGCTCCTGCGCCCGCTCAACTATCCGCCCGGCACGCCGGGGCGCGGCGTCGGCCTCTTTCGCACCGCGAGCGGCGCCGAGGTGCTGGTCATCAATGCCATGGGCCGCATCTACATGCCCGATCTCGACTGCCCGTTCCGCGCCGTCGAGCAGGAGCTCGCCGCCTGCCCCCTGGCCGAGCGCGCCGATGCGGTGGTGATCGACTTCCACGGCGAGGCCAGCAGCGAGAAGCAGGCCTTCGCCCGCTTCGTCGATGGCCGGGCGAGCCTGGTGGTGGGCACCCACACCCATGTGCCGACGGCCGATGACCGGATTCTCCGGGGCGGCACCGCCTACATCACCGATATCGGCATGTGCGGGGACTATGATTCGGTGATCGGCATGGAGGCCGACGAGTCCGTCGAGCGGTTCCTGACCAAGATTCCGCGCGGGCGCTTTCAGGTGGCCCGCGGCGAGGCGACGGTCTCGGGCGTCTGCGTGGAGACGGATGACGAGACGGGGCTCGCCAGACACCTCTCACCCTTGCGGCTCGGTGGGCTTTTGAGGCCCATCGAGCCGCTCTTTTGGGTCGAGTGAGATAGAGAGGTTGATGTTGCCCCGGAAAGACTGGCTTGGCAGTGTTGCCGGGTCGGTCCGCAGCACCGCTGAATGCTGCTTGGTCACGCCGCCCTTGGGCAGCAATGGCGGCGGTCTCGTGAGGATGACGAATCATCCTGTCTCCCGAGTCTGCGCCCGAATGGTTAACGAGAGGTTAACGCGCAGGCGCGGGCAGTGCGGGGTCATGGGCGAGTGGATTTTGCCCGCGCCCCACCCTATAAATTCGACCGAGAACCCAACCCGCGAACAGCTCCGAAAGTGGCAAGAGACCGAAACCATGGCAGGCCATTCCAAGTTCAAGAACATCATGCACCGCAAGGGGCGCCAGGATGCCAAGCGCTCCAAGATCTTCTCCAAGCTCGCCAAGGAGATCACCGTCGCCGCCAAGCTGGGCGCGCCGGACCCGGAGATGAACCCGCGCCTCAGGCTCGCCATCCAGGCGGCCAAGGCCCAGAACATGCCCAAGGACAATATCGAGCGCGCCATCAGGAAGAGCCAGGAGGCGGGCGGCGAGAACTATGAGGAGGTGCGCTATGAGGGCTTCGGCGTCGGCGGCGTGGGGGTCATCGTCGAGGCGCTGACCGACAACCGCAACCGCACCGCCAGCGAGGTGCGCGCCATCTTTTCCAAGAGCGGCGGCAATCTCGGCGAGACGGGCGCCGTCTCCTTCATGTTCGACCATGTGGGCGCCATCGAGTTCGACGCCTCGGTCGCCTCGGCGGACGAGATGTTCGAGGCGGCCATCGAGGCCGGCGCGGACGATGTGGAGAGCAGCGAGGACGGCCACACGCTTTACTGCGACGCCGAATCGCTGCACCAAGTCGCCAAGGCTCTGGAGGAGCGCTTCGGCGAGCCCCGCTCGGCCCGGCTCGTCTGGCGGCCGCAGAACACCATCGCCCTCGACGATGCGAAAGGCGAGACGTTGCTCAAGATGCTCGAGGCGCTCGAGGATTCCGACGATGTGCAGAACGTCTACGCCAATTTCGAGATCTCCGACGCGGTCCTGGAGCGCCTCAGCGCCTGACCGCGCGCGCCGGCCGCGGTGTGTGGCCGGTCCTCGGGCAGGCGCGCCGTGCGGGGGGGCCGGGGAAAGGGAACCGCAATGAGCACGCGCGTGCGCATCATCGGCATTGATCCGGGGCTGCGCCGCACCGGCTGGGGCGTCATCGAGAGCGATGGCGTGCGCCTCACCTATGTGGCGAGCGGGCTGGTCACCTCCGATGCCGATGCGTCCCTCGCCACGCGCCTTCGGCAGATCTATCGCGGCCTCGCCCAGGTGGTGGCGGATCACGGGCCTTCGGAGGCGGCCGTGGAGGAGACCTTCGTCAATCGCGACGCCCGCGCGACGCTGAAGCTCGGCCAGGCCCGGGGCATGGCGCTGCTCGCCCCCGCCATGGCGGGGCTGGATGTCGCCGAATATGCGCCCAACCGCATCAAGAAGGCGGTGACCGGCACGGGCCATGGGGAGAAGCGGCAGATCCGCGCCATGATCGACATCCTCCTGCCGCGCGCGCGCCCCGAGAGCGAGGACGAGGCCGACGCCCTCGCCATCGCCATCTGTCACGCCCATCATCGCCCGGCCCGCATCCTCGCCGAACCGGGGGCGGCGATGCCGGCCATGGCCGCCAGGCGGGGGGCGCGGGCGTGATCGGCAAGCTCACCGGCATCATCGAGTCCATCGGCGAGGACTGGGTGATCCTGGACGTGAACGGCGTCGGCTACGAGATCACCTGCGCGCCGCGCACCTTGCAGGCGCTCCCCGGCGCCGGCGCACGCGCCAGCCTGGCCATCGAGACACATGTGCGGGAGACCGAGATCCGCCTGTTCGGCTTCGCCAATGCCACGGAGCGGGCCTGGTTCCGCCTGCTCCAGTCCGTGCAGGGGGTGGGCGCGAAGGTGGCGCTGGCCATCATGGGCACGCTCGGCGTGGACGAGCTCGCCAATGCCATCGCGCTCGCCGACAAGGCCATGATCGCCCGCACGCCGGGCGTGGGGCCGAAGGTGGCAGGCCGCATCGTCTCCGAGCTCGAGGGCAAGGCGCCGGCAGCCATGGCCGCCATCACTGTCGATGACGCCGGCGCGCCGGCGCAGATCGGCGCCGCGGGCACGAACGGCGCGGCGGCAGGGGCGGAGATGCAGGCGCCGGTGCCCAATGCGAGCGCCGCACTTGCGGATGCCGTCTCGGCGCTGGTCAATCTGGGCTATGGGCCGGGCGAGGCCCGCATGGCGGCGAGCACGGTCCTCAAGGCCGAAGGCGCCGAGACGCCGCCCGAGACGCTGATCCGCCTCGCCCTCAAGGCCCTCGCCAAATAGCGCGATCCCCGGCGCGCATCGCGCTCCCCGGGCGCGCCGATCTTCCCGAGTGAAAACGGTGTCCCCTCAAGGCTCCGCGGAGCGGTTGCCGGATCGGAGCGCGGCATCGGTGCCCAATAGCGGATGGCTTGCCCCGCAGCGCTCACACATTGAAGCGGAAGTGCATCACGTCGCCATCCTGGACGACGTAGTCCTTGCCCTCGAGCCGGAGCTTGCCGGCCTCCCGCGCGCCCGCCTCGCCGCCGCAGGCGACATAGTCCTCATAGGCGATGGTCTCGGCGCGGATGAAGCCCTTCTCGAAATCGGTGTGAATCTGCCCCGCCGCCTCCGGTGCCCTGGCGCCGCGCCGGATGGTCCAGGCGCGCGCCTCCCGAGGACCGGCGGTGAAATAGGTGATGAGATCGAGCAGCCCATAGCCCGCGCGAATGAGCCGGGCAAGGCCCGCCTCCTCGAGGCCGAGCTCGGCGAGATAGGCGGCCCGGTCGTCCGGCTCGAGCGCCGCCAGCTCCTCCTCGATCCGGGCGGAGATCACCACGACGCCGGCGCCCTCCTCCGCCGCACGGGCCCGCACCTTCTCGGACAGGGCATTGCCGCGCGCGGCGGCCTCCTCCTCGACATTGCACACGTAGAGCACCGGCTTGGCGGTGAGGAGCTGGAGCTCGCGGAACGCCGCCCGCTCCTCCTCGGCGATCTCGGCAAGACGCGCGGGCCGCCCCTCCTCGAGCACGGCCAGCACCCGGTCGATCAGCGCAAGGCGCGCCTTTGCCTCCCGTCCGCTCCTGTCGGCAGCCTTGGCCTTTTTCTCGAGCGCCGGCTTGCGCTTCTCCAGGCTTTCCAGGTCGGCGAGCATCAGCTCCGTCTCGACCGTGTCGGCATCCGCGATGGGGTCGATGCGCCCTTCCACATGGGTGATGTCCTCGTCCTCGAAACAGCGCAGCACATAGGCGATGGCGTCCATCTCGCGAATATTGGCCAGGAACTGATTGCCCAGCCCCTCGCCCTTGGAGGCACCTTTGACGAGGCCGGCAATGTCCACGAAGGTGAGGCGCGTCGGAACGATCTCGGCCGAGCCGGCAATCTCGGCGATCCGGTCGAGACGCGGGTCGGGCACCGGCACCTCGCCCACATTGGGCTCGATGGTGCAGAAGGGATAATTCTCCGCCGCCGCGCTCGCCGATTGGGTGAGGGCGTTGAAGAGGGTGGACTTGCCCACATTGGGAAGCCCGACAATGCCGCATTTGAAACCCATCTGTCCCGATGTGTCCTGATGTGTCCTGATGACCGCTCGGTTATGGCTGCTCGGGGCCGGAGTCCGGCTTGGGCCCGCGCCCACCGCGTCCCGGCTCCGCGTTCGACGTTTTCTGCCTCGCGCTCTCGGGCCCGCGCGTGCGCTCGGCAACCGCGCTCGCGAAGGCCGCGAGGTCGCCCGTCACCAGCCGATCCGCCTCGCGCGCGATGGCGTCCAGCAAGGGCTCCAGCCAGTCCCGGTCGGCCTTGGCGAAATCGTGCAGCACATAGCGGTGGACCATGTCCTTGCGCCCCGGATGGCCGATGCCGATGCGCACCCGCACATAGTCATTGCCGATATGGGCGGAGATGGAGCGCAGGCCGTTGTGGCCGGCATTGCCGCCGCCCAGCTTGCAGCGCATCTTGCCCGGCGCGAGGTCGAGCTCGTCATGAAAGACGATGACATCCTCCGGTCCGAGCTTGTAGAAGCGCATCGCTGCGCCCACCGATCGCCCGGATTCGTTCATGAAGGTCTCGGGCAGCAGGGCGAGACAGGCGACATTGGCGA
>JALUTE010000407.1 GCA_027058255.1 Methyloligella sp.
CAATTTCAGCGCCACCAAGACCGAGATCGACGACCTCAAGCGGCTGATCGAGGTCGAGCGCCGGCACATCGCAACGGTGCCGGAGGGCGAGCGGGAGGAGATCCGGCAGATTCTCGCGGGAAAGGGGCTTTCGGGGTGCACCCTCGAGGAGGCGGTGGATGCCATCACGGCGAATGAGGAGATCTGGATCGACACCATGCTCAAGGAGGAGTATGGCCTGGCGACGACCCAGCGCTCGCCGCTGCGGGCGGCGGCAAGCACCTTCGCCGCCTTTCTCATCTGTGGCGCCGTGCCGCTCGCGCCCTATCTCCTGGGCCTTGCCACGCCGTTCGCCTGGGCACTCGTGCTCACGGCGGTCGTGTTTTTCGCCATCGGCTCGGGGCAGAGCCGGTGGTCGCTGAAAAGCTGGTGGGCCGCGGGCCTCGAGACCTTCGCCATCGGCCTCGCGGCGGCCGGGGTCGCCTATGTCATCGGAAAATTGTTGCGCGGCCTCGTCTGACCGCACGATCCGGGCGGCGCTACTCGCAGAGCAGGCGGTCGATCTCGCGCACCAGGTCCTTGAGATGGAACGGCTTGGAGAGGACCTTGGCGTCCTCCGGCGGGCCGCTCTCGGTGTTCAGCGTGACGGCCGCGAAGCCCGTGATGAACATGATCTTCAGATCGGGATCGAGCTCGGCAGCCTTGCGTGCCAGCTCGATGCCGTCCATCTCCGGCATGACGATGTCGGTGAGCAGAAGCGAGAAAGGCTCCTCGCGCAGCCGATCATAGGCCGCAGCGCCATCGCCGAAGGCCACCACCTCATAGCCGGCCCGCTGCAGCGCGCCAACCAGAAAGCGCCGCATGGACTCGTCGTCTTCAGCGAGCAGAATGCGTTGCATGGGGCGTTTCAGGAACTCGGTCTCGGACATGGCGGCCTTCCGGTAGCTTACGCGATCGACGACCCGCTTGCGAGCGGTGGCAGCCGAATCTGACGCCATTGTGGTAAACGGGAGATGAAGCGCTGCGCATTTTTGGTGTGTTCGGGCCACGGCGCCGTGCCTTTTCTCCGCTCGTCGCATCTGCGGCCGAGCGTCACCATGGACAGCGGCGCCTGCGCTTGGCAAAGTTCGCTCCAAGGGTGCAAGACCTTGCCCTGCGGCGAGATCGAGACGATGCCCGACAGGACTGGAGGCAGACGAGGCTGACGGAGCGAGGCGAGCAGCGAGGCGATGAGCGAGACAGAAAGACGCTCGATCCTATCCGAGCTCACACCCCCCCTGGACGTGCGACGGCCGGCGCAACAGACCGTGCCCTTCGTGTTCAGCTCGCCCCATTCGGGGCGGGTCTATCCGAAGGTGCTGCTCGAGCGCGCGCGGCTTGACGCCAATAGTCTGCGCAAGTCCGAGGACGCCTATGTGGACGAGCTGTTCGCCCATGTGGTGGACATGGGGGCGCCCCTCATCGCGGCACGGTTTCCGCGCGCCTATCTGGACGTCAATCGCGAGCCCTATGAGCTCGACCCGGCGCTCTTCCATGAAAGGCTGCCCGACTATGCCAACACCCGCTCCTTGAGGGTGATCGGGGGGCTCGGCACCATTGCGCGCGTCGTCGCCGAGCGGGAGGAGATCTATCGCGACCGGCTGTCCGTCACCGCCGCCTTCGAGCGCATCGAGCGGCTCTACCGGCCCTATCACGACACGCTCAACGCCCTGCTGGAGGACACGAGGCGCCGCTTCGGGCTGGCCATTCTCATCGACTGCCATTCCATGCCGTCCACCCAGGGGCTCGATGGGGCAGCCGGCAGCCGGCCCGATTTCGTGCTCGGCGACCGGTTCGGTGCCTCCTGCGGCGGGGCGCTGACACGCCTTCTGCACCGGACCCTCGCCGACATGGGCTACAAGGTCGCCTGCAACCGGCCCTATGCGGGCGGCTACATCACCGAGCACTATGGCCGGCCCGCCGAGGGGCTCCATGCCATGCAGATCGAGATCAACCGTGCGCTCTATATGGACGAGGCGCGTTTCACGAAGACGGCCGGCTTCGAGCCGTTGCGGGACGTGCTGGACGGGCTCTGCCGGACCATGTTCGACCTCCTGCCACTCGCCATGTCGTCCGGCCGCGCTGCGGCCGAATAGGCGCGCGCGGCGCCGGGCGGCGGCCTGAGCGCGGCGGTTTGCACGAAAGGCGCAAGGATAGAAGTCAGGGGGAAAGCGCAGCAGGAAAAGCGCAAAAAAAAGAGGCCGTCCACGCGAACGCGAACGGCCCAAGTCTAGGGAGGAAACGCCCAAGGAGGGCTGCGGCAGGGGTGAGGTCACTCACCGATGCCGCACTGCACAATATGTTATGCGGCGCACAAAATTCAAGGGGGTGGACAAGGGGGCGACAAATTGTCAAGCGAGGGGGGGCTGATGCGCCGTTTGCCTGGCGCGGATTGTTGCGCTGCAATGCGCGAGGGAATGGCAGGCGCCTGCCCCAGGATCCGGCCCCAGACGGCGTTGCCCCGGCCCAGGCAAGCAGGGACCGGGCATAAAAGAGGGGCCGTTCAAACGGGTCGAACGGCCCAAGTCTAGGGAGGAAACGCCCAAGGAGGGCTGCGGGTCCAGCGATCATCCGAAACGAATCATCTCTGGATGCCGCACTGCAAAATATGAGATTGCGGCGCACAAAAATCAAGCAAATTCGCCGCGCCGATCGAGAAACGATGTCACATCTGTTGCGTTGCTGCCACAAGGTGCCGTGGCCAAGGCGGGTGATGTTGCGTCTTCGGGCCGCCTGGAAGCGCGGCGATGCGTGTCCGCTGCCCGGCCCGATCGCGGCAAGCCCCCGATCGCGGCAAGCCCCCGATCGCGGCAAGCCATTG
>JALUTE010000408.1 GCA_027058255.1 Methyloligella sp.
GCTGGACCGTGGGGCCGGGCGGTTCAGCGGGCTGGCACATGCGCCGCGGACAGGCGGGCACCGGCGACATTTGGGATAGGGAAGAGCGGCTGGAGTGTAGAGCGGCTGGAGTGTCATGCGACAGGTGGTGATCACAGGGCTGGGGATGGTCTCGCCGCTCGGCTGCGGTGTGGAGGAGTCCTGGTCGCGTCTTCTCGAAGGCAGGAACGCGGCGCGCAGGCTGGACGCGTTCGATGTCTCCGACCTCGCCTGCCAGATCGCGTGCACCATCCCGCGCGGCAACGGCGCGGATGGCACCTTCGATCCCGACGCCTGGATGGAGCCGAAGGAGCAGCGCAAGGTCGACGATTTCATCATCTATGCGGTGGCCGCCGCCGACCAGGCGCTCGCAGATGCCGGCTGGAAGGCGGAGACCTACGAGGACGAGATCCGCGCCGGTGTCCTGATCGGCTCCGGCATTGGCGGGCTGCAAGGCATTCAGAAGGCCTCGATTCTCCTGGAGGAGCGCGGCCCGCGGCGCATCAGCCCGTTCTTCATTCCCGGCCGCCTCATCAATCTGGCGGCCGGCCACGTGTCCATTCGCCATCGTCTCAAGGGGCCGAACCATGCGGTGGTGACCGCCTGCTCGACGGGCGCGCATGCCATTGGCGATGCGGGTCGGCTGATCGCCCTTGGCGATGCGGACATCATGGTCGCGGGCGGCGCGGAATCGCCCATCTGCCGCCTGGCCATCGCCGGCTTTGCCGCCGCCAAGGCGCTCTCCACCCATTTCAACGATACGCCCGAGCGCGCCTCGCGCCCCTACGACCGCGACCGGGACGGCTTCATCATGGGTGAGGGCGCGGGCATCGTCGTTCTCGAGGAGCTGGAGCACGCCAAGGCCCGCGGCGCGAAGATCTATGCCGAGCTCACGGGCTACGGCCTCTCCGGCGATGCCTATCACATCACCGCGCCCGCAGCGGACGGGGACGGCGCCTATCGCTGCATGAAGGCGGCCGTGGCGCGCGCCGGCATCGACCCCGCGGACATCGACTACATCAACGCCCACGGCACCTCCACGCCCATGGGCGACGAGATCGAGCTCGCCGCCGTCGAGCGCCTCTTCGCCAACGCCTCGGGCAAGCTCTCCATGTCGTCCACCAAGTCGGCCATCGGCCACTTGCTCGGCGCCGCGGGCGCCGTGGAGGCGATCTTCTCCGTGCTTGCCATCCGCGACAATGTCGCCCCGCCCACCCTCAATCTCGACAATCCGTCCGTCGAGACGGCCATCGACCTCGTGCCGCACGAGCCGAGGGAGCGGCGCATCGACACCGTGCTCAGCAATTCCTTCGGTTTCGGCGGCACCAACGCCTCCCTGATTCTCCGCCGCTTCGATGGCTGACCCGCGGGCCCCTGCCCGAGAGGCTCTCACGGCCCATGCCGAGCGCGCTCTCGGTCTGCGCTTTTCCGAGCCAGGACAGGCGCATATGCCATCCCGACGGCTTCGGTGAACGCGCCCGAGCCAAGGGGGGCTATCTCCCTTTCGCCATAATTGGTGCTAGGCTGGCCTGACCGAGAAAATCCGGGCGAGACGCGATGGCGAGAGACGATCATTACGGGTGGCCCCCGAGGGACGAGGGGCCTCATGGCGAGGTCGGCGGGCGCGAGGAGCCGAGCCTCGGTCGCGGTTTCGAGGCGTTTCCGCGCAGCCCCGCCGAGCAGCTCGAACCGGCGCGCGCACCCGAGCCACCCTCGCGCCGCCAGCGCCATGACCGCCACCAGCGCGGTTTCGGTCGGCTGCTGCGCGCCGCCAATGGCGCCCTCACCTTTCTTCTCATGGTCATGATCGCGCTCGGCGTGCTGTTTGCGGTCTTCAAGTATCAGTTCGACCGGCCGGGTCCGCTGCGCCATTCCACCGTCGTGGTGATCTCCAAGGGCTCCGGCGTCAATGCCATTGCCCGCCTGCTCGAGCGCGAGGGCATCATCGACGACAGCCGCATCTTCACCGCCGCCGTGCTCTATTTCCGCGCCGGGCGGCGCCTGAAGGCGGGCGAGTACGAGATCCGCAAGGGCGCCAGCATGCGCCAGGTGCTCGACACGCTGGTGGAGGGGCGGGCGATTCTCTACAAGGTGACCATCCCGGAAGGCTTCACGAGCCAGATGGTGGTCGAGCGGTTGATGCAGCACCCCCAGCTCGCGGGCGAGGTGAGCCGCATTCCGCCCGAGGGCAGCCTTCTGCCCGACACCTACAAGTTCTCGCGAGGCACCAGCCGCGAGGATCTTCTGGAGCGCATGGCGGCGGCCCAGCGCAAATTCGCGACCAGGCTCTGGCAGACGCGCGCGCCGGGTCTGCCCTTCCGCACCCTCGAGGAAGCGATCATCCTCGCCTCGATCGTGGAGAAGGAGACGAGCCGGGCCGATGAGCGGGCCCGTGTGGCGGCGGTGTTCATCAATCGGCTCAGGAAGGGCATGCGCCTGCAGTCGGACCCCACCATCATCTACGGTCTGGTGGGTGGCAAGGGCAAGCTCGGCCGGCCGATATTGCGCAGCGAGATCGACCGGCGCACCGCGTACAACACCTATCAGATCAACGGCCTGCCGCCGACGCCCATCTGCAATCCGGGCCGGGCGGCCATCGAGGCGGTGCTCAATCCGGCGAAGACGAACGACCTGTTCTTCGTCGCCGACGGCACGGGCGGGCATGCCTTCGCCACAACGGCGCGTGAGCATCGGCGCAATGTGGCACGCTGGCGCAAGATCCAGCGTGAAATCCGGCAGAGAGCCCGCCTGCAGAGCGCTGCGGTGCGCAGTGCCGGTGCCCCGGCCGCCCTTGGTGCGCCACGGCCGGGGCACCGGCAC
>JALUTE010000409.1 GCA_027058255.1 Methyloligella sp.
GCTCGCCACCTTGATGAGATGGGTGGCGCGGGGCGTCGACTGGCCGGCGCGGCCCTCGGGATCGGCCCCGGCGACGTTGAAATAGCGCAGCGCGATGGCCCGCAGGCGATGGGCGCGGCTCGCATCGCGCAGCATCTGCTCCGTCATCATCTTCGAGGCGCCATAGGGCGAGATGGGCGCGAGTGGCGCCGTCTCGGGGACCGGGCTCGTCTCGGGCATGCCATAGACGGCGGCGGTGGAGGAGAAGATGAAGCGCGTCACGCCCGCCGCGACGGCGGCGGCGATGAGGGCGCGGGACTTGACGGTGTTGTTGAGATAGTAGCCGAGGGGGTCGGTGATGGACTCGGGCACGACGATGGAGCCGGCGAAATGGATGACGGCGTCGATGCCGTCGCGGCGCATGATGCGGGCGGCCAGCGCCTCGTCGCCCACATCGCCCACCACCAGCGGCACCTCCTCCGGCACCGCCCAGGCAAAGCCCGTGGAGAGATCGTCCAGCACCACCGGCTCGTGGCCCGCATCCAGAAGCGCGAGCACCATGTGGCTGCCGATATAGCCGGCCCCGCCCGTCACCAGAACACGCATCACTTGCCTCCATCGCTGGCCGCGGGTCCGAGATATGGCACGCGTGAGAGCACCTTGTCCCGTCGGTTCACGGCTCGTCAAGTTTTGTGGTAGAGCTTTCAAGCTCCGTGCCAGTTGAGCCGTTCCGTTTTTCGGAGAATTCATGTCCCACAGACCCGTTCGCAAGGCCGTGTTTCCCGTTGCCGGGCTCGGCACCCGTTTTCTGCCCGCCACCAAGGCGGTGCCGAAGGAGATGCTGACCATTGTCGACCGGCCCGTGATCCAGCTCGTCGTGGACGAGGCGCGGGCGGCCGGCATCGAGCATTTCATCTTCGTCACGGGCCGCAACAAGGGCGTGATCGAGGATCATTTCGACCGCCAGGTCGAGCTGGAGCAGACCTTGCAGGCGCGCGGCAAGACGGTCGAGCTTGCCGTTCTCGCCGATCTCCTGCCCGGGCCCGGCTGCACCAGCTTCACGCGCCAGCAGGAGCCTCTGGGCCTCGGTCACGCGGTCTGGTGCGCGCGCGAGCTCGTCGGCAACGAGCCCTTCGCCGTGCTGCTTCCCGACGTGGTGGTGAAGACGCGAGGGCCGGGCTGCCTTGCGCAGCTCATCGCCGCCTATGACGCGAGCGGCGGCAATGTCATCGCCGTGGAGGAGGTCGCGCCGGAGGACGTGCATCATTATGGGATCGTCGCCATTGGCGAGGCGTCCGGCGCGCCCCCGCCTCCTGGCGGGCCGGGCGTGCGGGCCTGGCCCGTCACCGACATGGTCGAGAAGCCGCGCCCCGAGGCGGCCCCGTCCAATCTGATGATCATGGGTCGCTACATCCTGCAGCCCGAGATCTTCACCATTCTCGAGGGGCAGGGATGCGGTGCCGGCGGCGAGATCCAGCTCACCGACGCCATGCGCCAGCTCGTCTCCCGCCAGCCCTTCACGGCCGTGCAGTATGCGGGCCAGAGTTTCGACTGCGGCAACAAGGTCGGCTTTCTCGCCGCCAATGCCGCCTTCGCCCTCGCCCGGGACGATATCGGCCCCGCCTTCCGCCGCGAGCTCGACCGCCTGCTCGGCGGGCGCGGTGCGCCTAGCGCCTGAGCCGCAGGCCGAGCCGCAGCTCGTTCTCGCGATAGTCGCTGTCCGGCGCCGTGCTCCCGAACAGCGTGCGCCGGTAGCGCCCGACGAGCGAGACACCGCGGGCAATGCGATATTCCCCCGTCACGTCGAAGGCGAGCGTGCGATCCTCGAGGTCGATGCCCTCATAGTCGCGCACCTCCAGCGAGAGCCCCGCGCCGACCACGACCGCGCGGTGCAGCTCGTGCCGGACCTCGATGCGGGTGCTGCGCACCAGCGCCCCCGGCGAGCCGGCAATGGTCGTCTCGTCGATGCGGGCGCCGGCGGTGACGAGGAAGGTGGTCACCGGCGTTGGCCGCCATGTGAGATCGGCCTCGAGCGCCGTGCCCGACAGAGAGGCGAGGGCGGCCGCGTCCGGGGTCTGGCTGAGACGGGCGAGGGCCAGCGTGCCGCGGAAGGTGGGCCCGAGATCGACCAGAATGCCGGCTCTCAGAACAAGACCGCGCGAATCCCGCAGGAGGCCGTCGCTCGCTGCGGGGGCGGCGAAACGGTGCCGATTGGCCACCGCCTCCCCGATCAGGCCGAGCGCGGGAGAGACCTCATAGGCGAGCCTGAGGGTGACGGCGCTCGCAACCTCGTCCTGGTCGTCCTGTCGGTCGATCGTGCCGTCCTCGAGCAGAGCGGGTCCCGTATCGGTACGATCGATGCGCCCGCGCAGCGCCACGCTCAGCCGGTTGAAGCGGTGGGCGAGGCCCGCATCGGCCGTTGTCACGCGTACATCCGGGCGCGTGGTGGCACCGGTGGGAAAGTTGATATTCGCGCGCCCCGCCTGGCTCAGATCATAGGCGAGAGACCCGTCGAGGCGCGTTCGGCGCAGCACGTCCAGCCGGCCGCGCAACTGGGCGTTGAAGGCGCGGGCATCCTCGGATGGAAAACGGTCATGATAGCTGCGCGTGCCGGAGACGGAGGCCTCCAGGCCATGCCGGCGCCAGCGCGAGACGAGACGCAGGCTCGGGCGCAGTTCCAGGGCTCGGTCGCTCTGGCGGTTCGTGTTCGAGAGGAACAGATTGTCCGTGAAGACCGTGTCCGCCTCGAGGCCGGCATAGAGACGGAAGGAGCCGAGGCGCATGCCGAGGGGGCCATAGGGGTCGGCCTCGGTGAGCGAGGGGCGCAGCCGGCGCACGGCATGCGCCTCGGCTCCTTCC
>JALUTE010000410.1 GCA_027058255.1 Methyloligella sp.
GCTCGGCATCGACGAGCGGGGGAAGGTGCGCCTCTCCATGAAGGTGGTGGACCAGGAGAGCGGCAAGGAGATCGTCTCCGAGGGCGAGGACGAGGCGGGCGACGGCGAGGCGGGTGAGCGCGAGCGTCCGCGCCGCCCCCGTCGGCGCAAGGAGGCGAGCTGAACGCCGCAAGGCGAAGGCTGGAGAGCCCGCATGTCCGGGGCGGCGAGGGGAAGGAGAGCGATCTGCAGGGTCGTGGTGCCTGACTTCGGGTTCCGCACTTCGGGCTTCGGCCTTCGCCGTTCCCTTTGACGCCGCCGATCCATTTGCGCCGCTGGCCCCATTGACGCCGCCAACCCATGACACGAACTCCACCCGATCCCGCCATTCGCGAAGCGGCCGAGAAGGCCAGGGCCTGGCCCTTCGAGGAGGCGCGCCGGCTCCTCAAGCGCATCGAGAGCGCGGGCAGCCCGCCGGACGTTGTGCTGTTCGAGACCGGCTACGGCCCCTCGGGCCTGCCGCATATCGGCACCTTCGGCGAGGTCGCCCGCACCTCCATGGTGCGCCATGCCTTCGAGACGCTGAGCGACATCCCGACCCGCTTGGTGTGCTTTTCCGACGACATGGACGGCCTGCGCAAGGTGCCGACCAATCTGCCGAACCAGGACATGCTGGCCGAGCATCTGGGCAAGCCGCTGACCGCGGTGCCCGATCCCTTCGGCGAGCATGAGAGCTTCGCCCATCACAACAATGCGCGGTTGCGGCGCTTTCTCGACACCTTCGGCTTCGAGTACGAGTTTCTCTCCGCAACCGAGTGCTACCGCTCCGGCCGCTTCGACGAGACCCTGCTGCGGATGCTCGCCGTCTATGACAAGGTCATGGACATCATCCTGCCCACCCTCGGCGAGGAGCGCCGCAAGACCTATTCGCCCTTCCTGCCCATCTGCCCGCGCACGGGCAAGGTGCTCCAGGTGCCCATGGTGGCGCGGGACGTCGAGGCCGGTACCATCACCTATGAGGACCCGGAGACCGGCGAGCGGATGGAGACGCCGGTGACCGGCGGCCGGGTCAAGTGCCAGTGGAAGGCGGACTGGGCGCTGAGATGGGCGGCGCTCGGTGTCGATTATGAGATGGCCGGCAAGGATCTCATCGATTCGGTGCGCCTCTCTTCGCGCATCTGCCGCGCCCTCGGCGGCCGCCCGCCCGAGGGCTTCATCTACGAGCTCTTCCTGGACGAGAGGGGGGAGAAGATCTCCAAGTCCCGCGGCAACGGCCTCACCATCGAGGAATGGCTGACCTATGCCGCGCCCGAGACCCTCTCCATGTTCATGTATCAGAAGCCCAAGGCGGCCCGCCGGCTCTATTTCGACGTCATTCCGCGCACCGTCGACGACTATCTGACGGCGCTCTCCAAATATGAGAGCCAGTCCTGGGACGAGCGCCTTTCCAACGCCGTCTGGCACATCCACAATGGCGCGCCGCCAGCGGCCGAGCTGCCCATCAGCTTCAATCTGCTGCTCAACCTGGTGAGCGCCTCCAATGCCGAGGACAAGGCGGTGCTCTGGGGCTTCATCCGCAATTACGCCCCCGATGCCGACCCCGGGACGCACCCCCTGCTCGACGAGCTCGTGGGCTATGCCCTCGCCTATTACCGCGACTTCGTGAAGCCCGCCAAACGCTATCGGGCGCCGGATGCGCGCGAGCGCGCCGCCCTCGAGGCGCTGGCCACGCGCTTCGAGGCCCTGGGCGAGGGCGCGAGCGCAGAGGATTTGCAGGCGGTTGTCTACGAGATTGGCAAGGCGCACCGCTTCGAGCCCCTGCGCGACTGGTTCCGGGCCCTCTACGAGGTGCTGCTCGGCCAGTCCCAGGGGCCGCGCTTCGGCTCCTTCGTCGCCCTTTACGGCGTCTCGCGTACGGTCGCCCTCATCCGCCGCGCCCTGGCCGGCGAGGACCTCGCGGCGACCGGCTGACGCCCGCCCGCAATGCCCGCTCGGACCGCCCGCGCCCCTCGCCTCAGGCCGCCCCCTCCTCGAACACCACGCCCTCATAGAGATCGGCAAGGGTGAGGGCCACATCGAGGCCCGGCAAGGCGAGGGTCTCCTCCAACTCCGTGTGCATGGTGACGGCCCAGGCGCTCTCGTCGCTCTCGCGGGCATAGACCATGACCTGCGGGCGTGCCGTGTCCACGAGAACGATAGCGCGCAGGCCGGGCACGGTCTTGTACTCCTCGAGCTTCTGGAACTGGTCGATCCGCATGGTCGAAGGCGAGAGCACTTCAAGAACGAGCCTCGGCTCGGCCGCCGTCATGTCCCTGGGGCCGGGCGCGCCGCAATCGACGAGAAGATCGGGGCGGCGAATGTTGCCCTTCGGGATCCGGATCGCGATGTCGGACGTGCAGGGCCGACAGGGCGAGCCGCGAAACTGACCGAAGAGATGACCGAGCGCATTCACCGTCACCCGGTCGTGATTGTGGCTCGCCCCGGCCATCATCTTGTAGGGCAGGTAGGGGCGGCCGTCGACCAGCTCGTAAAGCTTGTCCTGCTTGCGCTGCCAGTCGAGAAATTCCTCGACGCTCATGCGCGGCGGCAATGTCTTGGCGGCATCGGCCATGGGCGAGCTCCGTTTTGAAGGCATGTTAGCACGGCATGGACCGTGGGCGGAAGCCGCCGGCACCCCGCTTCGCCCCGTCCTCGGCCATGCCCCATTTCCCCGATACACGACCATTTGATGCTGGAAAATTGCGCCAACTCGCCTAACAATGATTCGGGGCTGGGCCGATTGGGGGCTTGCGGCGAGGAGCCGGGCAGCGAGCGAGGCGAGACGCGATGGTCAGGCACCGGACAGGAGCGGCCGAGCC
>JALUTE010000411.1 GCA_027058255.1 Methyloligella sp.
TGCGAGCCTGATCGGCCTCGAGAGGCGGGCCCTTGGCGCGCGCCTCCTGCGCCTCGGCGTGCCCGAGCGCCAGATCCGCATGCGGGTGGCTCAGCTCTGGCGCTGGATCTATGTGCGCGGCGCGCGCGATTTCGACGTCATGACCGATGTCTCCAAGGCGCTGCGCGAAGCCCTTGCGGCCCATCACAGCCTGGCGCGGCCCGAGATCGTCTCCGAGCAGGTGAGCCGGGACGGGACGCGCAAATGGCTGCTGCGCCTGGCCGGGCGCGGCGTCGAGGCGAGCCCGCCCGAGGTCGAGGCCGTCTATATCCCCGAGCCCGACCGGGGCACGCTCTGCATCTCCTCCCAGGTGGGCTGCACCCTCAATTGCCGCTTCTGCCACACCGGAACCCAGCCGCTGGTGCGCAATCTCACCGCCGGCGAGATCGTCGCCCAGATCCTCATTGCCCGCGACCGGCTCGGCGACTGGCCGGGCGGCGCGGCGCACGATCCTTCGGGCCTGCCAGACTCGGAGCGCAAGATCACCAATATCGTGCTCATGGGCATGGGCGAGCCGCTGCTCAATTTCGCCAATGTGCGCCTCGCCATGGCCATCGCCGCCGATGGCGAGGGCCTGTCCTACTCCAGGCGGCGGATCACCCTCTCCACCTCGGGCGTTGCGCCCATGATCCCGCGCTGGGGCGCGGAGGCGGGCACCATGCTCGCCATCTCGCTGCACGCCGTGACGGATGCGCTGCGCGACGAGCTCGTGCCCATCAACCGGCGCTATCCCATCGCCACCCTGCTCGAGGCCTGCCGGGCCTATCCGGGGCTCTCCAACGCCAAGCGGATCACCTTCGAGTATGTTATGCTCGACGGCGTCAATGACAGCCTGGCGGATGCCAAGGCGCTGGTGCGGCTGCTCGAGGGCATTCCGGCCAAGATCAATCTCATCCCCTTCAATCCGTGGGAGGGCGCGCCCTACCGCTGCTCCGACTGGGAGCAGATCGAGCGTTTCGCCGAGGTGGTGAACCGGGCGGGCTATGCAAGCCCGGTGCGCATGCCGCGCGGGCGGGACATCATGGCCGCCTGCGGCCAGCTCAAATCCGCGAGCCTGAAGCTCAAGGCGTCGGAGCGCCCCGGTGCCGAGGAACACATCCGTGCCCATGCGCGCGCCCGCAAGAGGGCCGATGCGCATCGCAGGCCGCGGGAGGCGCCATGCTGAGGGGTATCGGGCGGCTCCTTCTCGTCTTCCTCGCCTTCGCCATCGCGGCCGGGGTGGCGCTGTTCGTGCTCTTCACGCTGGGCTCCGAGCGGCTGGTGCAATCGGGCGCCCTGGAGCGCATCGGCGAGGGCGGCCTCGATGGCGCCCTCGGCACCATGCTCAATCTCGTCATCCAGGCGCATTTCCTCGTCTCCATCGCCTCGGCGCTCACCCTCGTGCCCGCCGTGCTGCTGGTGATCGTCGGCGAGGTCGCGGGCATCCGCTCGAGCCTCTACTACGTGCTCGGCGGCGGGGCGGCCATGGCGGCCGCACCCGTGCTCTCGGGGCTCCTGGATGCGGCGGACCGGGCCCTGCCCTCCGCCACGCTTTTGCAGATTTTCGCGACGGCAGGCTTTGCGGCGGGGCTCGTCTACTGGCTCCTGGCCGGCCGGCGCGCCTGAGGGCTGCCCGCGCATCCGCATTCGGGACGACGGATGAGCCACGGCTCGCTAGGGTGCAGGCCCTATGACGGTGCCTCGGCGAGGGGGCGGGTCGCCGCCTCCAGCCAGGCGCGCGCCTTGCCCGAGAGCCTCGAGGCGATCGCCTTGCGCACCCGGGCGTGATAGGCATCGACCCAGGCGCGCTCGGCCGCGCTCAGCATCTCGGCGCGGATGAGCCGGCGATCGAACGGCACCAGGGTGAGGGTCTCGAAGCCCATCACCGGCCGCTCGCCACCGCGCATGGGCGCGGGCTCCGTCACCAGGACGAGGTTCTCGATCCGAATCCCATAGGCGCCTTCCTTGTAATAGCCGGGCTCGTTGGAGAGGATCATGCCGGGTTTCAACTCTGCCGTGCCGCGCTTGGAGATGGCCTGCGGGCCCTCATGCACCGAGAGATAGCTGCCGACCCCGTGGCCGGTGCCGTGGTCGTAATCGAGACCCGCCTCCCAGAGCGCGCGGCGGGCGAAGCCGTCGAGATCGGCGCCGCGGGTGCCCTCGGGAAAGCGCGCCGTGGCAATGGCGATGTGCCCCTTGAGCACGAGGGTGTAGCGGCTGCGCATCTCCGCCGTGGGGCGCCCGATGGCGACGGTGCGGGTGACATCGGTGGTCCCGTCCGGATATTGCGCGCCCGAATCCACCAGATAGAGCGTGCCGCGGCCGAGCTTGCGGTTGGTCCTCGTGGTGACGCGGTAATGGACGATTGCGCCGTGGTGGCCGGCACCCGAGATGGTGTCGAAACTGATCTCCCTGAGGCATCCGCTCTCGCGGCGCAGCGCCTCGAGCCGGCGGGCGGCGGCGATCTCGTCCACCCGCCCCTTGGGCGCCTCAACATCGAGCCAGGCGAGGAAACGGGCCATGGCGACGCCGTCGCGGATGTGGGCCGCGCGGGCGCCTTCGATCTCCGCCCGGTTCTTGATGGCCTTGGGCAGAAGGCAGGGATCCTCGCCCCGGCTGATCTCGCCCCCCCAGCGCCGGAGGCGGCGGGCGAACCACCAGGGGGTGCGGTGGGGATCGAGGCGCACCCGGGCGCCCGCCCGGCCGAGGGCCCGCACCGCCCCGGCGAGCGCGCGGCGCGGGTGAATGCGCGCGATGCCCTCGAGATGGGCGCGGGCGGCCTCGTCCAGTTTGCGCCGGTCGATGAAGAGATCCACGG
>JALUTE010000412.1 GCA_027058255.1 Methyloligella sp.
GAGAGCGCCTCCTGCACCGCCTCCCAGCGCGCGACGAGGCGGTCGAGCTTGTCCTGTGGCAATGTGCTCATGGGGGATAGATCAGGCTTCTCGGCGCCATTGTCAAAGGGTATGTCTTGGCAAGGCCCCCAAGGGGCACGGGCCAAGGAAAGCGAGGCTGCGATGCGCGAACAGGGTGAGCCCGAAGGCAAGGCGGGGACGGCCGGCGCGCCTTCCCAGACCATGACCGCCATCGCCATCACCGCTCCCGGCGGGCCGGAGGTGCTGGTGCCCGAGACCCGGCCCGTGCCGCGCCCAGGCGAGGGGCAGCTTCTCCTGCGCGTGGCGGCGGCGGGCGTCAACCGGCCGGACATGCTCCAGCGCGAGGGCAGGTACCCGCCGCCGCCGGGGGCCTCGGACATTCCCGGCCTCGAGGTCGCCGGCACGGTGGTGGCGTGCGGCCCCGGCTGCAAGCGCTTCTCGACGGGCGACGCCGTCACGGCGCTGGTCACGGGCGGCGGCTATGCGGAATATTGCGTCGCGGATGAGCCCTGCACCCTGCCCATCCCGGCGGGCCTCGACGTGGTGGCCGCGGCCGCCCTGCCTGAGACCGTCTTCACCGTCTGGCACAACGTGTTCGAGCGCGGCCGGCTGCGGCGGGACGAGTGGTTCCTGGTCCATGGCGGCGCGAGCGGCATCGGCACCACCGCCATTCAGATGGCGCGCGCGCTCGGCGCGAGGCCCATCGCCACGGCCGGATCGGCCGAGAAATGCGCCGCCTGCGAGCGCCTCGGCGCGGTGCGTGCGATCAACTATCGCGAGGAGGATTTCGTGCAGGTTGTGAAGGCGGTGACGGACGGGCACGGCGCCGACGTGATCCTCGACATGGTCGGCGGCGACTATATCGACCGCAATTTCAAGGCCGCCGCAGTGGACGGGCGCATCGTCCAGATCGCGTTCCTGAAGGGCGCGCGCGCCGAGGCCGACTTCATGCGGCTCATGCTCAAGCGCCTGACGCTCACGGGCTCCACCCTGAGGGCGCGCCCGGTCGCCTTCAAGGCCGCCATCGCCCGCGCCCTCGAGGACCGTATCTGG
The DNA here is from genome assembly GCA_027058255.1 of Methyloligella sp. Classification (GTDB taxonomy): domain Bacteria; phylum Pseudomonadota; class Alphaproteobacteria; order Rhizobiales; family JALUTE01; genus JALUTE01. The sequence goes on from JALUTE010000412.1 coordinate 1,075, forward strand.
CCGCTGATCGAGGCGGGCACCATCGCCCCCGTGATCGACCGGACATTTCCCCTCGCCGAGGCCGCGCGCGCCCACGCCCACATGGAGGCGGGCCAGCACATCGGCAAGATCGTGCTCACCATGTGAGCACCGCGCCCCTCGTTCGGCCGGAGCCCTTCCCCCACACACTCTCAGCCGGTCGGGTTTTCGAACCCGACCGGAAGGTTCACGCCAGCCGCGATGCGAGGCGCCAGGGCCGGAATGAACAGTGAGGGTGCACGCCCTCTCGCGGTGATACGGACCGCGTCAGTCCGAAACCTCCACCACCGCCTCACCAGCTTCGAGCGCCGCGACAATGGCCGGAAGCACGCGCTCGAAAAGCGCGAGCAGTGGGGCCTTTCTGGTGTTTCCCATTCTGATCCAGACGATGGGCGGGCCGGCCTCCCGCACGGCACGCATTGTCGGAAAGTCCGCATCCTTGGTCACGATGACGGCCGCCTCGGCCTCGGCCCGGGCCCATATCGCCACATCGGCTCCCCCGCCCAGTCCGACGTCCGTCACGTGGCTGGCCTCGTGCCCCGCGCTGTCCAAATATCGCGCAAGCGCCGTCGGGAGCTGCTCGTCGATCAGAAAACGCACCGATCATGCCGCCGTGATGACCGGGTGATCGCTGAGCCCGGCTGCATACTCGAGCGCCGCCGTAATGTCCTCGTCCGTGAGCTGCGGATAGTCCTCGAGAATCTCCGCGCGGCTGGCGCCCGCGGCCAGAAGATCGAGAATGTCGCGCACGCGGATGCGCGTGCCGCGGATGACCGCACGCCCGCCGCAGATGGTCGGGTCGGAGACGATTCTGCGCCCCTTGTCGCTCGTCGCTTCGGCCATTGGCCCATCCTCGCACGCGCTGTCACGGTTGGGTGAATAGTAGCGCAAAGCGCACAGACGGCAAGCGCGGGCTGCGTTTGCGCCGGCGAGGGGAAGGCCGGAGCGGCCGCGCTGCGCGGCGCCAGGGCCGGCAGGAGCACCGGGGCCGGGCCCCGCAACCCCCGGCCCGCAAGGCGGCAAGATCGTGCCTAACCCCGGCGCGCCATGAGCCGGGTCACATGGCCCATCTTGCGCCCGGGGCGCACCTCGCGTTTTCCATAGAGATGCAGCACCGTGCCGGGCTCGCCCGCAAGTTTCGCCCAAGCCGCCACATCCTCGCCAATGAGGTTCTCCATCTCGGCATCGGCCAGCCGCTCCGTGCCGGCGAGCGGCCAGCCGGCAATGGCGCGGATGTGGTTCTCGAACTGGCTCGCCGCACAGGCATCGAGCGTCCAGTGGCCGCTATTGTGCACCCTGGGCGCAATCTCGTTGACCAAGAGGGCCGGACCGTCCCCATCCGGGCAATGGAAGAGCTCGACCGCCAGCACCCCCACATGGCCGAGGCCGGCCGCGATCCGGCCCGCAATGGCCTCCGCCTCGGCGCACTCGGCGCCCGAGAGCGCAGCCGGCACGCGGGTCGTGCGCAGAATGCCGCCCTCGTGCCGGTTCTCGCCCAGCGCATAGGTCCGCATCGTGCCATCGGCGACGCACACGGCGATCACCGAGACTTCCCGCGTGAAGGCGATCTGCCGCTCCAGAATGGCGCTCTGCCCCTCGATCGCCTGCCAGGCCGCAGCCGCCTCGCCGGGCGCCGCGATCCGCGCCTGTCCCTTGCCGTCATAGCCGAGGCGCCGGGTCTTGAGGATCGCCGGCAGCCCGATGCGCGCGAGCGCCGCCTCAAGCGCCTCGAAGC
>JALUTE010000413.1 GCA_027058255.1 Methyloligella sp.
GGCCCATGTTGTGCGGCGTGCAGCCCAGCCGCGATGGCTGGCGGCGGCAATGGTGGAGCGAGGGCTATGCGGCGGCGCTCGCCGGCACGCCGCACAACATGGGCCCGCATCTCGAGGGCTCTGAGGCGGACGCCCTCTGGCGCGACGGCTGGCTCGACGCGGCCTGCGAGGCCCTCGCCCGGGCCCGCCGCACCGAGCTGCTCCTGGAGAGCCGCCGCGAGATCGCGCGCCTCATCCACGAGGGCGCCCTCCTCGCCGAGGCCCTCGCCAAAGCGCCCAAGACGCCGCTCGGCCAGAAGCGCCGCGCCAATGACCACGCCAGGGCCGCCCGCGCCCTGCTCACCCGCATCCGGGAGGACGAGAGAGGAGCAAGAGACGCAAGAGCCCCTGGACCGACCCACCGGCCGCCGAGGCCGTCGCCAGCGCCGAGAAGGCGTGCGACGCGCCCGCCACCAGGGCCGAGCACCTCGGCACGGTGCGCATCACCATGCCGTCGGGCGTCGCCGATCTCGTGCGCCACGAGGCCCGAGAGCTCGTCGTGGAGCTCATCGCCTGCGAGGGTCTCGAGGCCATGGGCCAGAGAGAGCCCGTGAGCCGGCTCTCACCGAGCAGGGACGAGCGGCGTCTGGCGGCAGACATGATCGACTCGATCCGCGAGATGCGTCCTGACATTGAGGACCCGGCCGCCGTGCTCGAGAGCCATCTCGGCAATCTCGTCGGCCTGCTCTCCCTCGAGCTCGCCGACGACGCCATGGCGTCCCTGCTCGCCGGCATCTGCTCGCGCGCCATCACCGTGCGCCGCGCGCTCGCCGAGGAGGATGAGGCATGAGCAAGAATAGATATTGGACAAACGGTGCGACGCCCAAGCAGCAGCGGGCGAAGTCGAGGCGGAACATCGCGACCATCCGCAAGGCGCTGATCACCATCGCCGGCCATTGGGACGATATGGATCATTCCGTGATCTACGAGATCGACGAGCTCTTGGGGCAGCTTGAGGAACTTGAGACGGTAATCGACGCGGCCGTCGACCGCCTGGAGGAGATGGACACACCCATGGCCCAGCTCGGCATGACGCGCAGCCGGTAGGAGGCGGCCCGATGCCAGGACGCAGGAAATCCGACACGCAGGGGCCGATGCCCCAGGCCCGCGGCCTCACGCTGGCCGAGGCGGCGGCCTATTGCGGGGTGACGCCCGCCACGTTCCTCGCCTGGCGCCGCGCCGGCCTCGTCCCGATGCCATGGCCAGGCACACGCATCTACGACCGCAAGGCCCTCGATGCCGCCCTTGATCGGGCCAGCGGCATCGTGCCACGATCGCGGCCGACGCCATACGACGAATGGAAGGAGAGCCGCGATGCGCGTGAGGCTCAAGCACATCAAGCGGGTGAGAAAGCGGCTCGCTGACGGCACGATCAGGACCTACCACTATCACCGCCTCACCGGCCGGCGCATCGACGCCGAGCCAGGCACGCCGGATTTTCTCGTCGCCTACGAGGCGGCAGCGAAACACGAGGGACCGCCTGCGGGCACCTTCCACGCCCTGGCGGCCGAGTTCCTGGCGAGCACCGAGTTCGCCCGCCTGGCCCCACGGACACGAGCGGACTTCCGCGCGCATCTCGACCGGGTGCTCGATCGCTTTGGCGATGCGCCCCTGGCGGCGCTCGAGGACAAGCGCATACGGCGCGACATCATCCGCTGGCGCGACGAGGTGGCTGCCACGAGCCCGCGCACCGCCGATCACCTGACCGCGGTGCTCCGCAGGGTGCTGGCGCACGGTCTCGACACCGGCGCCATCGCCGTCAATCACGCGACCCGGATCGCCCGCACCTATCGCCCGGCACGGGCCGAGAAGGTCTGGGGTGCCGGCGATGAGGCGCGCTTTCTGGCCGCCGCATCGCCCGCCATCACCCTCGCCTGGATTCTGGCGCGCGACAGCGGTCAGCGCCAGGGTGATCTCCTGCGCCTCACATGGAGCGCCTGGGATGGCCGCGTGCTCCGCCTCACCCAGGCGAAGACCGGCACGCCGGTGGCCGTTCCCGCCACAGAGAGGCTTCGCGATGCCCTCGCCGCCGCGCCGCGCACGGCCGTCACCATCCTGACCAACAGCCGCGGGCGGCCGTGGACCGGAAGCGGCTTTCGCGCGAGCTTCCGCAAGACCGCACGCCGAGCGGGAATCGTCGGGCTCACATGTCATGACCTACGCGGCACCCTGGCCACCGAGCTGGCGCTGTCGGGATGCACGACGGCCGAGATCGCGGCCGTCACAGGCCATGCCATGGGCGGCGATCACAGCGTGCTGTCAGGCTACATGTCGCGCTCCCTCGAGCTCGCCGAGCGCGCCATCGCAAAGCGCGAGGAGAGACGAAAGGGCAACAGGGCTGCCAACCAAGGTGACAACCGCGTCGCGGTCCTCACGAGAGGACCGCTCTAAGTCACTGATTTTATTGGTCGGGGCAGCAAGATTCGAACTTGCGACCCCCGGCTCCCAAAGCCGGTGCTCTACCAGGCTGAGCTATACCCCGACACGGGACGCGAAACGCCGGTGCCCGCCCACGAGGCTGGCGGAGCGCGCGCCCGACCGATATCTGCCCCTTCCCCGGCAGAGCGTCAAGATGCGGGCATCGCCTGAAGGCTGCCCCGGCCGAACCCCGATGGGCCCTTGGGCCTACTCGGCGGCCTCGGCAAGGCGCGCGGCGTCCGCGCCCTCGCTCTTGCGCAGCCGCAGCATGGTGAAGAGCCCGAAGGGCTTGAGGGCCCGCTCCTCGAAGGGCGTGAGCCTCTCGGCGGTGAGCACCCGCTCGACGGGGAACACCGGATGCCAGCCGAGC
>JALUTE010000414.1 GCA_027058255.1 Methyloligella sp.
GCCATGGGCTTTCGCTCGGTCAACGAGATGATCGGGCGCACCGAGTGGCTGGACAAGAGCAAGGCCATCGACCACTGGAAGGCGAAGGGGCTCGATTTTTCGCGCATTTTCGCCAAGCCCGAGGTCCCGGACGATGTCGCCGTCTACAACAGCGAGCGCCAGAACCACAATCTCGACAAGGTGCTGGACCGCAAGCTGATCGAGATGTGCCAGCCGGCCCTCGAGAGCAGGAGCCCGGTCAAGCTCGACCTGCCCATCCGCAACACGGACCGGACCACCGGCGCCATGCTGTCGGGCCGGATTGCGCGCAAATATGGGCACAAGGGCCTGCCGGAGGACACGATCTGGATCACCTTCCGCGGCACCGCCGGGCAGAGTTTCGGCGCCTGGCTCGCCGCCGGCGTGACCCTCGATCTCATCGGCGAGGCCAATGACTATGTGGGCAAGGGGCTCTCGGGAGGGCGCATCATCGTGCGCCCGCCGGTGGAGTCCGCCATCACCCCCGAGGAGGCCATCATCGTCGGCAACACGGTGCTCTATGGCGCCATCTGCGGCGAGTGCTATTTCCGCGGCGTCGCCGGGGAGCGCTTCGCCGTGCGCAATTCGGGTGCCATCGCGGTCGTCGAGGGGCTCGGCGACCATGGCTGCGAATACATGACCGGTGGCGTGGTGGTCGTCATCGGTCCCACGGGGCGCAATTTCGCGGCCGGCATGTCGGGCGGCATCGCCTATGTGCTGGACGAGGCGGGCGATTTCGAGCGCCGCTGCAATCTCGCAATGGTCGATCTCGAGCCCGTGGAGGCGGAGGAGGCACTCATGCAGGGGCGCGATCACCAGGGCGGCGACCTGGAGACGCACGGGCTCGTGGACATCATGCACGACATGACGGGGCACGATGCCGAGCGCCTCTATCAGCTCATCGAGAACCACATGCACTATACGAATTCGGCCCGGGCCAAGCACATTCTGGACAACTGGTCCGAGTACCTGCCGAAATTCGTCAAGGTGATGCCGGTGGAGTATCGCCGCGCCCTGGCGGAGATGACACGCCAGCAGGCCGCCGACAAGACCGGGCTCGACGAGCTGGAGATCGGCCTGCCGCTCTCGGCGCGCGAGGGGCGGTGAGGCGATGGCGCTCCGCGATGTCAATTCAGCCGAGGACCATGCCATGGCCCACGAACGAATTATCTCCGATCCCAAGATCATGATGGGTAAACCCGTCATCCGTGGAACGCGGATCACGGTCGAGGTCATTCTCCGTCTGCTGGCGCAGGGGCGCTCCACGGAAGAAATCCTGGACGCCTATCCGGGACTCGAAGAGGAGGACATCCGTGCAGCGCAAGGCTACGCGGCTGACTACTTGGCGGGCGAGCGCACCATGGCGGCGGAATGAAGGAGTATGCGATTCCTGGTCGATGAATGTCTGTTTCGGCAGGTGGTCGCCGCGCTCAAAAGGGACGGACACGATGTCTCTTGGGTGAGGATCGACCATCCCGGCGTCGATGACGAGGCACTGCTCGCCACGGCTCTTCCGGAAAACCGCATCCTGATGACCGAGGACAGGGATTTCGGTGAGCTGGCGGTCCGCTTGGGCAAGCCCGCCGTGGGCATCGTGATCATCCGGGTTGGACAATTCGGGGGCTCGCTAGCAGAGATTGCGGAGCACGTCGCGCGTGTCATCGCCAAGATCGGAGAAAGTTGCATGGGGTCCCTTACGGTGATTCAGCCTGGGCGCGTTCGCCAGCGCGACCTTCCAAAGCATGAGGAATGCTGAGTCTCGTACAGGATGCGCGCATTTACAAACGCTCCCGAGCGGAACCAAGAGCGAGAGAATACGGAAAGCGATATGGGCAAGGTGACGGGATTTCTCGAGATCGACAGGCAGGACCGGGCCTATGCGCCGGCCAGCGACCGGGTGCGCCATTTCAAGGAGTTCATCATCCCCCTGCCCCAGGAGGAGGTGTCGCGCCAGGCGGCCCGCTGCATGGATTGCGGCATTCCCTACTGCCACAATGGCTGCCCGGTGAACAATCAGATCCCCGACTGGAACGATCTCGTCTATCGCCAGCACTGGAAGATGGCGGCGGAGAACCTGCACTCGACGAACAATTTTCCCGAGGTGACGGGCCGTGTCTGCCCGGCGCCCTGCGAGGAGGCGTGCACCCTCAATCTCGAGGATGTGCCGGTGACCATAAAGACCATCGAATGCGCCATTGTCGATCGCGCCTGGGATGAGGGCTGGCTCGCGCCTGAGCCGCCGGAGGTGAGGACGGGCAAGCGTGTCGCCATTGTCGGCGCCGGCCCGGCGGGCCTCGCAGCGGCCCAGCAATTGGCGCGGGCCGGGCACGAGGTGCATCTCTATGACAAGCATGCGCGCCCGGGCGGGCTCCTGTGCTACGGCATTCCCGACTTCAAGATGGAAAAGCACCTCATCGCCCGGCGCTTCGAGCAGATGGCCGCGGAGGGCGTGACGTTCCATGGGCATACCGAGGTGGGGCGCGACCTGCCCGTGACCCGGCTCGCGGACGAGTTCGACGCCGTTCTGCTCACCTGCGGCTCCGAGACCCCGCGCGACCTGCCCGTGGAGGGGCGGGACCTTGCCGGAATCCATTTCGCCATGGACTTCCTCACCCAGCAGAACAGGCGCATCGCCGGCGAGCTCGCCCCTGACGAGGAGCCCATCCTCGCCGGCGGCAAGACCGTGGTCGTCATCGGCGGCGGCGACACGGGCTCGGACTGCATCGGCACCTCCTTCCGCCAGGGGGCGCTTTCGGTCACCCAGATCGAGATCATGCCGAAGCCGCCGGAGAAGGAGGACAAGGCCCTCACCTGGCCGCACTGGCCCAACAAGTTGCGCACATCCTCCAGCCAGTCGGAAGGCGCGCGGCGCGAGTTCTCGGTGATGACCAAGCGCTTCGTTGGCGAGGACGGACATGTTACGGGCCTCGACTGCGTCCGGGTCGACGACAAGCTGCAGGAAATCCCCGGCACCGACTTCACGCTCAAGGCGGACCTCGTTCTCCTCGCCATGGGCTTCATCGGCCCGCGCAAGGAGGGCCCGATCAGCGAGCTCGGCCTGGCGCTGCAGGAGCGCGGCCCCACCTGGACGGTGGCGGCCGATGACCGGGCCTATCGCACATCGCGCGAGAAGGTGTTCGCGGCCGGGGATCAGAGGCGCGGCCAATCCCTGGTCGTCTGGGCCATTCGCGAGGGGCGCCAGGCCGCCCACGCCATCGACAAGTTCCTGATGGGCCACACGGATCTGCCACGCTGAGGCCGAATGCTCCGCGGAAGGGGAGACGGGCGCTTGCGGCCCGTCGTCCCGTGCGCGGTCCCAGGTGCCAAGGGCATGCCGCGCCTGGTCCCTGTGGGATTTGCCGGATTCACCGGGTCGTCGGATTTGGCAGGCTTTGCCGGACCCGCTCAGCGGGCGCGGTTGACGCAGAACACGACCACGTCGAGGAGGGCCCGCAAATGCGGGCTGTCTGCGAAGATCGCCAAGGCGTCGCGGGCGATGGCGCCATAATGGCGGGCGCGCTCTATGGTGTCGGCGATGGCGCCATGGCTCTGCACCAGAGCGAGGGCATGCTCGAAATCGCCATCCTCGATCTTGCCGTCCTGGAGGGTGCGTCGCCAGAACCGGCGCTCCCCGGCATCGCCGCGCCTATAGGCGAGCACGACCGGCAGCGTGATCTTGCCCTCGCGGAAATCGTCGCCGATGGACTTGCCAAGGCGCGCCTGCTCGCCGGAATAGTCGAGCGCATCGTCCACGAGCTGGAAGGCCACGCCCAGATTGCGCCCATAGGATCGCAGCGCTGCCCGCTCTGCCTCCGGCCGCCCCGAGAGGGCGCCGCCCACCTCCGCCGCCGCGGCGAACAGGGCCGCCGTCTTGGCATCGACGACCGCGAGATATTCGTCTTCCGTGGTGTCGGTGTTCTTCGAGGCAATGAGTTGCATCACCTCGCCTTCGGCGATGACGGCGGCGGCATCGGACAGGATGGCGAGGGAGTCCATCGAGCCGACCTCCACCATCATCTTGAAGGCCTGGCCCAGCAGAAAATCGCCGACCAGCACGCTCGCCTCGTTGCCCCAGAGAAGCCGGGCGGCCTTGCGCCCCCGGCGCATGTCGCTTTCATCCACCACATCGTCGTGGAGCAGCGTCGCGGTGTGCATGAACTCCACGCTGGCCGCCAGCTTGATGTGGCCGGCGCCCTCATATCCGCACAGGGCCGCACTGGCGAGGGTGAGCATGGGGCGCAGCCGCTTGCCGCCCGAATCGATGAGATGGCCCGCGAGCTTGGGGATCATGTCGACATCGGAGCGCGCCTTGTCGAGGATGAGTCTGTTGACCCGCGCCATGTCGTCATGGACGAGCTCCATCAGCGGTCGCAATCCGGCTTCCGGATCGCGCGCATCGTCGAGTGATATGACAAGCCCCAACTGAGCCTCCCGAACCTTGCCCGAGATTGCGATTATACGCGCCTTGCGCCGCGCCGGGTCAAGCCAGATCGCCGCACGACACCAGAGCCCGCCGCCATCGCCGGCGACCCGGAACGGCCGGCACCGCTTTTCGGTCAGGGCAATTGCTCGAGGCCCCAAATCGCCTCTCTTTTCGTCATCGCCGGGCCCAGACCCGGCGATCCAGGGCCGCAACCTCCGAGATTGCCGCCCTGGATCACCCGGTCCGATCCCCGGGTCAAGCCCGGGCCCGGCGATGACGTGAAGGAGAGCAGCGATTGCGCTATCCGTGCGTGCACGCGATGCGCCTCGGGAGTTCATGCGCATGCTGACGTCATTCGAGCGATTGCCCTGCTTTTTCGGTGCCGTCCGATTGACAAAACGCGCATGGCGAACTACCTGATGGCCGGATCAGCCCAGGTGGCGGAATTGGTAGACGCGCTGGCTTCAGGTGCCAGTGGCCTTCGGGCCGTGGAAGTTCGAGTCTTCTCCTGGGCACCATTCCTTCTCTCTTCTCTCCGCAATCACGCCCGCTCCGGGGGCATGTCGGGCAATGCTCGCCCCTCTCGCCCTTTGGACACGGCCTTGTACCCCTGCCCTTCATCGTGCCGTGCGCGGCGCAAGCCTGCGCGATGATTCGCCGTGAAGCCTGCTCGCAAGGCGCGCATTGCCGCGCGCAAGGGCGCCACAACTGCGCGATTTCGGGACATTTCGCGCCGGCAGGCCTTCGCGGCGCGAGATGCCGCATGCCATATATTCTCGACGAGACGGCCCTTTCCCGGTTAATTAGGCGCCATGCTACAGAATGCGCAGCACGTATCGCGGGCAAGGCGGGGCGCCGGCATCGGCGTGAGCATCCCCAATCTCATCTCGCTCCTGCGGGTGTTCCTGGTCCCCCTGCTGGTCTGGCTGATCATTGCAGGGCGGATGGACGCCGCGTTCGGCGTGTTTCTCATCGCCGGCGTGAGCGATGGCGTCGATGGCTATCTGGCCAAGCGCTATGGCTGGCAGACCGAGCTTGGCGCCTATCTCGATCCGCTTGCCGACAAGCTGCTGCTGGTCAGCGTGTTCGTAACGCTCGGGCTCTTGTCGGAACTGCCGAGCTGGCTCGTGGTCGCCGTGGTCAGCCGCGACCTCCTGATCGTGTCGGCCTTCCTGCTCTCCTGGGTTCTGGGCCTGCCCATGCGCGCGCAGCCCCTGTTGGTGTCCAAGGCCAACACCGCCGTGCAGATTCTACTGGCGGCGGTCGTGCTCGCCGATCTCGCCTTCGCTCTGGGCCTCGGCACCGTGCGCCTCGGGCTCGTCTGGATCGCCGGCTTTCTCACCATCCTCTCCGCGGCCGCCTATTTGCGCTCTTGGATCCGGCACATGGCCGGATACGAAACCAGCATCGCCGAGACGGCCGCACCAGCCGACGAAAGCCGGCGAGCCCGGAATGCGGAAAGCCGGAGCGATGGCAGCGAGCAGGGCGCGCGGGCCAAGACCAGACGCCGGGTCGCGCCGGCCGGCCCCTTCCCCGGCGCGGCAGACAAGGACGGGGCACGCCCATGATGCTCGACCGGCATATCCTCTTCTGGCTGGCGGCGGCCGCCCTTTTCATTCTCGCGATCGGCGTTCTCCAGGATGTGCTCCTGCCTTTCGTGGTGGGGCTTGGCGTTGCCTATTTCCTCGATCCCGTTGCCGACCGGCTGGAGAGAATCGGCTTCTCGCGGCTCTGGGCAACGCTGCTGATCGTGACCTTCGTCGCCGTGCTCACCGCCCTTGCGCTCATCTTCCTCGCCCCCGTGCTGCTCAACCAGCTCAAGGAGTTCGCCGCATCCCTGCCCGAGCAGCTCGCGGCCCTGCGCAGCTTTCTCGAGACCCTCGGGCGAAGCTGGCTGGGCGAGGATTTCGCCCAGTTCGAGGAGGCGCTGCGCAAGGTGTTCCAGGATCTCTCCGAGAACTGGACCAGCGCGGCGGCCGAGATCGTGCGCTCCCTCTGGAGCGGGGGGTGGGCCGTGGTCAACCTGCTCTCCCTCATCCTGATCACGCCCGTTGTGACCTTCTATCTCCTGCTCGACTGGGACCGGATGATCGCTCGCATCGACAGCTGGCTGCCGCGCGCGAGTGCCGACACGATTCGCGACCTCGCCCGCCAGGTGGACGACGTGATCGCCGGGTTCGTGCGCGGCCAGGGCACCGTCTGCCTGATCCTCGCCATTCTCTACGCCGTGGGGCTCACCTGGGCCGGCGTGCGCTATGGCCTCCTGATCGGGCTCGGTGCGGGCCTGCTCACCTTCATCCCCTTTGTCGGGACCGCCAGCGGTGTCGTCGTGGCAAGCGCCGTGGCCGCCTTCCAGTACTGGCCCGACTGGGTGCCGCTGGCCAAGGTCGTCGGCGTCTTCGCCACGGGCCAGGCGCTCGAGGGCGCGCTGCTCTCGCCGCGCATCGTCGCCGGCCATGTGCGCCTGCACCCGGTCTGGCTGATCTTCGCTCTCTTCGTCTTCGGCTATCTGTTCGGCTTTGTCGGGCTGCTCGTCGCCGTGCCCGTGGCGGCCTCGATCGGTGTGCTGACCCGCTTCGCACTCACGCGCTATCTCGACAGCCCCATCTACCGGGGGGAGGACGAGGGAGAGGGCGAAGCCGGCGGGGCGGATGCCGGGCCGCGCTCGGCCGGGGGCGAGCCGTCGCCCAGCCCGGAGGGGACCGCATGAACGCCTCGGTTCAGCGCGCGCGCCAGCTCGTGCTCGACCTGCCGCATCGTGCAGCCCTCGGGCGTGAGGACTTTCTGGTGAGCCGGTCCAACGCGGCCGCCGTGGCCATGATCGACCGCTGGCCCGACTGGCCGCACCCCATTCTCGTTCTCGTCGGCCCGCAAGGGGCGGGCAAGACCCATCTGGCCCATGTCTGGCGAACGCGCTCGAGGGCGCTCATGCTCTCTCCGCCGGCGCCCGCATCCGCATCCCAATCGGGCGATCCGGACGCCGCCGACGCGCTTGCCGCGGGCGCGCTGAAGGGCGGCCGGCCGCTGGTCATCGAGGACATCGACCGCGGCCTTGCAACGCTCGGCGAGCGCAGCCTCTTTCATCTGCTCAATCTTGCGCGAGAGCGTGGCGCGCACATGCTGATGACCGCACGGCGCATGCCCGCCGCCTGGGATGTGGCGCTGGCCGACCTTGCCTCGCGCCTGCGCGCCCTGCCCGTGCTGCGTATCGACATCGCCGACGAGATGCTCATGCGCACCATGCTGGTCAAGCTGTTCGCCGACCGGCAACTCATGGTCGAGCCGCATGTGATCGACTATCTGGCACGCCATATCACCGGCTCGCCCGCCTCGGCGATCCGCGTCGTGGCGGCGGTGGACCGGGCGGCGCTCGCCGTCAAGCGCAAGGTCTCTCTGGGCCTTGCACGCGAGGCGCTGGCGGAGTTGGCGGAGAAGGCGGAATGAGCGGGCAGCGCCGAGAAGACCGCACGTCGGGCCCGTCGGCGGGCCGACACACCGCCTCCCCGCTGCGCTCGGTGCAAGCCAAGGCGCGCGGGAAGGGCACCGAGACGGCCGCCCGGGCGCACCGCAAGGGCCGCGCGCGCGGCCACGCCCGCGCCGGCGAGGAGCCCGAGCGGTTCTACAATCGCGAGCTCTCCTGGCTGCAATTCAATCGCCGGGTGCTCGAGGAGGCCGCCAATCCGCGCCATCCCCTCCTCGAGCGGCTGCGCTTCTTGTCCATCTCCGCCTCCAATCTCGACGAGTTCTACATGGTGCGCGTCGCGGGGCTGCGGGCGCAGGTGCGCCGGGGCGTCAAGGCGCTCAGCCAGGATGGGCTGACACCATCCGAGCAGCTCTCCCTCATCAATGAATTCGTGGAGACGCTCACCGCGGATCAGCAGGCCCGCTGGTCCGCGCTCAGGCGCGAGCTGGCCGAGGCGGGCATCCGGATCGTCGGGCCGAAGGCGATCGACGACGAAGACAGGGCCTGGCTCGAGGCGGAGTTTCTGGAGCATATCTTCCCCGTGCTCACGCCCATCGCCGTCGATCCGGCCCATCCCTTCCCCTTCATCCCGACCCTCGGCTTCACGCTCGGGCTGGAGCTGGTGCGCATCAAGGATGGCGAGACCATGCACGCCCTGATGCCCATACCGGCGCAGCTTCCCCGCTTCATCCGCCTGCCCGCCCGCGGCAAGCGCAAGAGCGGACCGCGCAACGGCCATTCCGCGGCGAGCAAGAGCGCCGCCCCCGAGGCGCGTTTCATGCGGGTCGAGGCGCTCGTCGGCCTTTTCGTCTCGCGCCTCTTTCCCGGCTACGACATTCGCAGCCAGGGTGCCTTCCGGGTTCTGCGCGACAGCGACATCGAGCTCGAGGAGGATGCCGAGGACCTCGTTCAGCATTTCGAGACCGCCCTCAAGCGGCGCAGGCGGGGCTTCGTC
>JALUTE010000415.1 GCA_027058255.1 Methyloligella sp.
GCGCCGGCAGCGCGCGCCCCGCGCAAATTCGAGCATCATCGCGAACGGACCATGACAGTCTTGATCACCGGAGCGACCGGCCGGATCGGCCGTGAGGTCACCCGGCGTTTTCTGGCGGCGGGCAGGTCGGTGCGCGTGCTCACCCGCCGGCCCCACCGCGCGGGCGAGATCGTGTCTCCCGGCACGGATGCCGCGCCGGACATCCACGAATGGCACCCCTCCACCGAGCCCGTGCCCATGGCGGCGCTCGAGGGGGTGTCGGTGCTCGTGCACCTGATGGGCGAGACGCTGGAAGGGCGATGGACCACCGAGAAGAAGGAGCGCCTCGTCGAAAGCCGCGTCGTGACCACGCGAAAGATCGCCGAGGCGGCGGTTGCGGCGCGGGTGCCCTATCTCGTCTCCGCCTCGTCCTTCGCCGTCTATCGCGGGGCGAGGGGCGAGGTCTATGACGAGGGGAGCCCGCTCGGGGCGCCCAAGGGCTTCTATCGCACCCTGGTGCACGATTGGGAGGCCGCAGCCCGGGAGGCGGAGCATGGCGGCGTGCGGGTGTGCCGCGTTCGCGTCGGGCTGGTGACGGGTCCCGGCGCCTGGCCTCGTGAACTCGTGCGCGCGTTCGCCCGCGGGCTCGGCGTGCGCTATGGCGACGGCCAGCAGATCGTGCCGGTGGTGGCGCTGGAGGACGCGGCCCGCATGCTGGTCTGGGCCGCGGAGGAGGCGGACCTGGCGGGGCCGCTCAACTGCGTTGCGCCCTATGGCATGCGGCTGGAGAGCGCACTTGGCCTCATCGCGGAAGCGACCGGGCGAGCGCAGCGCCTGCGCATCCCCGCATGGGCGGTCCACCTTCTTCATGGCGCCCGTGCCCCATTGCTGACCGGCAGCTACAATATCCGCCCGAAGGTGGCCCTCGCCCGAGGGTTCACGTTCAGCTATCCGCGCGCTGTCGAGGCCGTGAGAGAGACGGTGGCGGCCATGGTGGCCGAGCTGCAAGGGCCGCGGGACGAGGGCAAGACATGTGGCGGGCGGGCCGGCCGCGAGCCACAGGAAACCAGGACGGGAAGGCCATGAATGACGAGGTCCAGCGCAATGTGTTTGGCGAGGCGATCTCCCCCTGCTCGGAGAACCCGAAGACGGGCTTCTATCGCACGGGCTCGTGTCACACGGGACCGGAGGATGTGGGCTCGCATACGGTCTGCGTCGAGGTGACGGAGGCGTTCCTCGCCTTCTCCAAGGCGCGCGGCAACGACCTGTCCACGCCCATGCCGCAGTTCGGCTTTCCCGGCCTCAAGCCGGGTGACCGCTGGTGCCTGTGCGCCCTGCGCTGGCAGGAAGCCTTCGAGGCCGGCGCCGCGCCTCGCGTCGTGCTCCAGGCGACGCATGAGCGCGCCCTGGAGGTGGTGGCGCTCGACGATCTCAAGCGCTTCGCGCTCGACCTCTCCTAGGTCAACGTCATGCGATGGCCCGCAGCCAGGCGAGGGGGCGCTAAGAAAGCTCGCCGTTGACTGCGGCAAGGGCTGGCGCAACGTGAGGCGTTTCGCCTTCGGGCCTTGTCGACACCGATGCGTGCGGCGACTGGGACACGTCCGATTGTTTGGCCCTGTCCCCAGCCTCCAGCTCGGCAGCCATCACGACGCAATTGCGCCCCTGCGCCTTGGCCCGGTAAAGCGCCCGATCGGCGGAGGAAATGAGGTCCTGCGGCGTGGTTCCGCAGTCCGGGAACACGGCGACGCCGATGGAGACGGAGATGTGCGGCAGTGTGGCCTGGCCATAGCGAATGGTGATCTGCTCGACCATGACGCGCAACTGCTCGGCCCGGCGGGCGGCCGCTTCGGCATCGGCGCCAGGCAGAAGAAGAACGAACTCCTCACCGCCGAAGCGGCACGGGACGTCCTCGTCGCGGAACTCGCCGAGCAGGAGGTCGCCAACGGCCCGCAGCACCATGTCACCCGCGTCGTGGCCGTGGTTGTCGTTGAACTTCTTGAAATGATCCACGTCGAGTGAAAGGACCGCGAGCGGCTCACCGCGGCGCTGCGCGCGGGCGACTTCGCGCCGGGAGGCTTCGAGAAGATAGCGGCGATTATAGAGCCCCGTCAGCGGATCGCGGATCGACTGGTCGCGAAGCTGATCGCGCAAGCGCACATTGGCGATCGCAAGGGAAATCTGCTCGGAACAGACGACGGCCAGGCGCTTTTGCTCTTCCCACTCCTGGTCGCTGCAGGCGGCGTTGCCTTCGCCAAGTGTGTCGCAACGCGATTCGAAATGCAGCAGCCCGACCGTTTCGCCATGGGCGACGATGGGAATGCAGCAATAGGGCCTGTGGACTGCGCCGTCCATGTGATTGCAGACGAAATCGATTTGGTTCGCCCCATAGGCATAGACGCGCCCGCGCCGCAGCCCCCAGCAATCGTCGGCCTGGATGTTGTCACGCAGCCGCCCGTCGTTCCACGAACACGCACCATCCAGAACGTCGCGGGAGTTGGAATAGATGTAGATGCTTCCCGAACAAGCGGGGAGCAGCTTGGAGAGGAAGGCGCTGACCATGTCGTAGAGCTCCTCGAGGGACTTGCAGGACTGCAACCAGTCGTTGAGCTCGGAGAGAAGCTGTGCCTCCTTGCTGCGCCTGTTGTCCTCTTGCAGGGCCCGCGTCTCGCGCTCGTGGGCTTCGCGGAGCAATGCCTCCTGCTTGCGGGAGTAGTAGACGAGCTGCACGATGATCAGCGCGGTCATGATGGTGCCGGCGATGCCGACCACGACGACGATCAACATGATCTGCTGGCGGTACCAGCGGATCAGGTCGGTGACGTCGAGATAGTGCTCGATGGC
>JALUTE010000416.1 GCA_027058255.1 Methyloligella sp.
CGGTTCCCAGGGCCGCTGCGGGCATACGCACCGAGGCTGGCGGCCTGGCCGGGGAGGGGCAAGAGAAGAAGGGCAACGCGAAGAAATAGCGGTGCCGAGCGCATGGCCCGTGGCGGCCGCGCCCGACAGATCAACAATCGCCTAATAAAAGAGGCTGGAGACCGATTCCTCGCGCGCGGTGCGGCCGATGGCCTCGCCGATGAGCGGGGCGATGGAGAGGAGGCGCACATTGTGCGCCACCCGCACCGCCTCGGTGGGCAGGATCGAATCCGTGATCACCAGGGTCGAGATGTCGGAGGCGGTGATGCGCGCCACCGCGCCGCCCGAGAGCACCCCATGGGTGATATAGCCCATCACCTCGACGGCGCCCTTCTCCTTGAGCGCGGCAGCGGCGTTGCAGAGCGTGCCGCCCGAGTCGACGATGTCGTCCACCAGAATGCAGCGCATGCCGTCGACATCGCCGATCACGTTCATGACCTCGGACTCGCCGGGGCGCTCGCGGCGCTTGTCGACGATGGCGAGGCTCGCGCCGATGCGCTTGGCGAGCCCGCGCGCGCGCACCACGCCGCCCACATCCGGCGAGACCACCATGATGTTGTTGAGCTCGAAGCGCTCCTTGATGTCGCGAATCATCACCGGCGCGGCAAAGAGATTGTCCACCGGAATGTCGAAGAAGCCCTGGATCTGTCCCGCATGCAGGTCGAGGGTCAGAACACGGTCGGCGCCGGCGCGGGTGATCAGATTGGCAACGAGCTTGGCGGAGATGGGGGTGCGCGGGCCGGGCTTCCTGTCCTGCCGGGCATAGCCGAAATAGGGCACCACCGCGGTCACGCGCCGGGCGGAGGCGCGGCGGAGCGCGTCGATGAGGATCAGCAGCTCCATGAGATGGTCGTTGGCGGGAAAGGCGGTGGACTGGATGACGAACACGTCCTCGCCGCGCACATTCTCCTGGATTTCGACGAAGATCTCCATGTCCGCGAAGCGGCGCACGACGCTCTTGGTGAGCGGCGTCTCCAGATAGGCAGCGATCGCCTCGGCCAGCGGACGGTTGCTGTTTCCTGCAACGAGTTTCATGCGAGCCTCATCCTTCACCCTCTCGATGTGGGGCAGGGCGCTTCCGGCGAAGGCGATGCGGAAGGGGCCGTCCCGACCTTGGGAGCGATCGGGTCCGGTGATCGGGCCGCTCTTAACAGGAAGGGCGGGGCCTCGCAAGCGTGCCCCGCCCTTGTCAGACGATATCGTCCAAGACGATAGCCAGCCCGGCTAGTTGATCCGCGTGCCGGGCTTGGGCAGAAGTTTCAAGATGCCCTGGGCCGCGGCTGCGGCTGCGGCATCGGCGGTCTTGCCCCATTTGCCGTCAAGCGAGCCCTGGGGAATGACGTTCTTCTGCGACACGGTGCCGACACGCTTGCCGGCCGGATCGAGAACCTGCCATTCGATCTTGATCGCCTGCTTGCCATTGGCCGGCGGTCCCATGACCACCGTCCCTTTCACCGTGTAGGAGTTGCGCGGCACGGTCTTGCCGGCAAGTTTCACGCCGCGCATCTTGAGCTGGCGCTTGAGGGCCTCGGCAAGGGCCACCTGCCCATCTCCCGGCGCACCCGCGACATGCGGCACGAGCGTTGCGAAACTGCGCGGGCGCGATGGCAGAGAGGCTGTGCGCTTGGGCGCGGCATTGCGCGCGGTGCCTTGCGTGCGCGCCCGGGCCGTGGCGGTCTTGGCTGCGCGTGCCGTGCGCTTGGCCGCATGATGGCCAGCTTGCGCGGCCGCATGACCACCTGCCGCGGCGGCGGCCGTCCCGGCGGAGCGCGCCGCGCCTGCGGCCGGCGTGACCGTTCCGGTGGGGGCTGCCCCGACGCCGGCCGGTGGCGACTGGCTCGGCACCCAGGCCGCGAGCTTGAGCGCGGTTTCATCGACGATGCCCTTCAGCACCTTGCCATCGACCACGCTCCAGGGGTCCACGGCCTTCTTGCCGCGCACCAGCTCCTCACCGACGATCCGGTGCGCGCGCTTGCCCGCCCTGTCGGTCACATCCCAGATGTAGGACAGCTTGGTGCCATTGCCGGCCGGGGCGGCGACCACATAGCCGCGAATGGTATAGTCGGCATCGCCCGTGCCGTCCTTGACGACCGGAACCTGTTGCTTCTGCACGGCCTCCACGAGCATGGAGGACATCTGCCTGGAAACCTTGCTCGGCGCCCCGATGATGGGCGCGAAGGCGACCCGCTTCTTCTGGAGCTGCGGCGCGGCAGGCGCCACCGCCTCGGCCGTGGCCGAGCCTGCCTGTCCGAACAGGGACCCCAGGCTGAAACTGGAACTGGTCTCGCACCCCCCGAGCCAAAGAGCGCTCATCCCAGCGACTATATACAACGCGCCGCGCCTCAAACGTCGCTGCGCTGAAGCAGCATGTAGGTGTGTCACCACGACAACCCCCTCTGCAAGACCCCGCTTTTTCCGGCACCTCCTCGAACCGATATCCTACACCTTACGAACGCGTGACCCGTGTGCCGGCACTGCACATCAACGTTTACTAGCGAATGCACCATGCGCCGTCCACCCGGATATGCACAGGCATCGAGGCTGATGTCCGTAACGGCCCAAGATATCGGTCAAAAGCGTGTGGAAAACACCCTATTTCAACAAGATGGCGGAGATTTGGCGGCCATAGTCGGCCTCGCCGCGGTGGCAGGCACGGCGATAGCTGAAGAATTGTGATTCGCCGGCATAGGTGCAGGCGGCGCGATCCTCGACCGCCGCAACGCCGGC
Organism: Methyloligella sp.; assembly: GCA_027058255.1. Lineage (GTDB taxonomy): Bacteria > Pseudomonadota > Alphaproteobacteria > Rhizobiales > JALUTE01 > JALUTE01. The sequence continues at coordinate 2,767 of JALUTE010000416.1, forward strand.
CCGGGCCAGCCGGTGCAACACATAGCCGGGGAGGTCGAAGC